>JAIOSH010000031.1 GCA_021107685.1 Bacteroidales bacterium
AAATTCTTTTTTAATGTGATTTTTTTTTCAATATGTTTTTCTTTCTTTCCCTGATTGTTACTTTTTTTAATTTCTTTTTCCTGAAAAACAGGTCTTGTTCTTTTCTCTAAAACCTTGTCATAGAAATTAGGCTGTTTTTTTTCTTTTAATTTGTTATCAATATTTGTAAAAAGGTTATTATCCATTTTTTTTATTAGCTTTAAAAAATTTAATAAAATTTAATTCGTAATTAACTGTTTTTGTTCAATGTAAATAAAAAAACGGTGTGATTTTTTCATCCAGCAAGATACAACACACTAATGGTAATTTGCAAAAACTTTTATTAACATTTTATAGTTGAAAAATTTTAACTAACTGAATTCAAAAAAAATAAAGCTGAAAAAAAATAGTTATTAACAATTTTTTAATAAAAAATTAATGTTTTTTTAATAAAAAAAATTTTGTGCCAAATAATTACCTATTTGAAATATATAGAGCTATTTGATATGTTATTTATTAATTAGTACGTCCATAAAGTCTGCTGCATTAGTTTACATGTTTCTTACAAATATACTTAAGTATTTCGGTGAAGGCTTATTAGGGTTAATCTCATTTAATAGAGGTTGTTCAAGTTCAAATATCTTTTGAGATTCAATAATTGATAATATCTTTTCAGATAATTCTTTCTCATCTGATTCATATCGAATTTCATTAGCAGAGATCCTATACCCCCTCTTTGCATTAATATAATGTGGTAATCTCCTTATTCTAACTTGATAACTTGGAAATTCATTTGAAAGCGTATGTACTATTTTTTTTGCTCTTGGTTCTGATTCTTCAATAATATCTTCTAAGTAAAATACATCAATTGTAAAAACATCTGTTTTTTTTTGTTTTTCTTCCTCAACAAACTCATAAGCTTTCTTTTCGATTTTTTGCTGTTCTTTCTTTACTGATTCATCAGTATTAGGTGAAGCCAGTAAAATTGTAATCAATTTATCCTTAAAGAGGCTATCGTCAGATAATAATTCGTTCACTATAAGTAGTACAGCATTTTGCAACTTTTTATCTTCTTTAATTATAGCTTCTTTTACTTCACCATACATTTGAATTTTTAAGCTATTATTAAATTCTCTATACTTTAATTCAGTTGTGATTTTAGTTGCGATGTTCTCAAGCCTCTTTGCCTCTGTTTCTAAGCTGTCTTTGACTATCGTAAAATATAGTCCAAGTAGACCACCAACAATGGCAATATAAAATTAACGAATATGGTTATGTAAACCCAAATAACATATAAGGTTTTTGTGTAACCATTAAAAAAGATGGTTAAAAAAGTAATGTCAAAATTTCAAGAAAATAATAGATTTATAGCTAATATTGTTAAGTTGAGAGATTTAATTTTGAATTACGAACAAGGATTAACTATTTAAGAATTACGAAGTAAAAAAAATCAGAAAATAAATTAAAAATCGTTAATCATAAATCTTTATTCATTATTCAAGTAGAAATTTATAATAGAAATAAACCGTTATGGTATTGATAATAAGTTGATTATGGCTTAACTTAATGACATTGCCCTTTAGGGTGGGCTTTACAAAGTCTAAAAATTTTTGAAAAATATTTCTTTCCATTTCAGTAGCATTGTACATTTCAAAGTTATACTGAATTTGAAATATGTGAAAAATTTTATTATTCTTCATTCGTTAATCAATATTCGATATTCACTTTATTGTTCAATTTTTTCCTGACTTGAAGATAAAAGTAGTTAATAGTTACTTCCAAAATTGTTCAGAATTATGTGTTATTATAAATCGTTTTGAATTATGGTATTTTTTTTCATTGTAATTTAAAGGTGTCAGCAAAACATGTTTACAATTAGTATTTTCCACATTAAATTCACTTATTAATGGACGCATGAATTTAAAATTGTTTTTTACCATATATTTCAAGTAGTATGATTTTTCTATAATCTTAATATTTTCACTAACAAAAACTTTTTCTTTATTTGCAAAACAATATCGCAATTCTTGTAATCCTAATATTTCTCCATCATTATCCATTTATTTTTTTCATTCCAAAATACTTCTGTTACAACATGAGAATCTCTGTCTTTTGTAAAAGAAGACATACATGTAATATATCTTGCTTTCAAACCTACAGATAAATATAATTCAGCTAAAGCAATCCCAAGGTCTCTGCAAACAAAAATGGTATTTAGATCATCTCTCTTTTCAAGCATTCCGATTAAGTTTCTAGGTTTGCATAGAATTTTACCTTTTTCTCCAGAGTATCCATATTCATAACTTAGAGTTTCATTTATCCATGTTTTGAGTTTGATAATTTTATCAATCTCCGATAGACTATCAAAATCTTGCGGAAAATTTGGATATGATTTCAATTGCTTGATCAATGAATCATTAGTATTATATAAAAATTGAATGTCATTTGATAATTTAGAAGAATCATAATTACTATATTTTTTCAGAATTTTGCAGTAAGCTGAATATCCTGTTATCATTCTTCGGAAATCTGAAAAATTGCAACTAATTAAAGGAATAATAATTACTAATACTATCGCTATTCTGCTTGGTCTCATATTATTGTTTGTAACTTATAACATAATATCAGGTAAAAATATTTTTCAAAAATCCTGCATCCTGTATCCTGCATCCTGTATCCTGCATCAATTCAAATTATTTACCGGCTTCAATAATATTCATCAGCCTGTCTTTAACTATTTCAGGACTGATACTTTCGATGCAATCGCATTTTTTAGCATTGCGGCACTTATTACATTTCTTGTTTATAACTACAAAAGAAGCATTTAAACCAACAGGTGCCCATCTGCCAGGGTGCATAGGTTTTATTGGTGGATATATTCCTATTGCATATTTTCCAAGAGCCGAAGCTATATGCAAAGGTCCTGTGCTTGCAGCTACTATCCCGTCAGCTTTTGCAATAAAACTTAATAATTCATCAAGCGATAATTTACCTGTTAAATCTGTAACAAAAGAAAATTTATCAATAAGGTCTTTTTTAATAAGCAAACTTTCTTCCTGTGTACCTGTAATAAATATATTAAATTTATCTTGAGGTAAAATATTTATTAGTTCCGCAAAATTGAAAACTCCCCATTCCCTTGCACTTCCTTTTGATTTTGGATGTAGAATAAGATTGAATTTATCTGCTGAAAGTAGTTTTGTTAGATTTTTATTTAAATGTTTTATTTTTGAAAGACCATAATAAGCCGGAATTTCTTCTAATTTGAATAATTTTTTTGAACCGAGCGGTTCTATTAATTTCAGATTTAATTGTGCCTCATGAAAAGATGAGTGTCTTCGTGAAAGCAGGATAAGCTTATTGCATTTAATCCAATGATATAATCGTCCTGTTGTTCCTAATCTGTATTTAATTTTAGCTTTTTTTGCAATTCTTGCAATTTCTTTTTTGGGAAAAACATGTATAATAACATCTGCTTTAATTTTTTTAAATTTTTTTATGATGTCTGTTTCGTTTAACTTTTTTAGTTCGTCCCAATTAATAAAACCATCAATATGTTCAGAAGCATTAACAATCTCTTTAGTATAGGAATTACTTAAAAAAATAATTTCAGATTCAGGTAATAATTCTTTTAACACTCCTGCAAGTGGTAAGCTAAGAATAACATCGCCAATACTATCGGTTCTGCTTAAAATGATTTTTTTAATATTTTTCATTTTTCCTTTGTTGCAACTGTTTTAACTTAATATATTTAAGAAAAGTAGCATTAGCCGATATTTGACAAATTATAAAGCCATAGTAACCATCTAAAAAACCCAGATTAAAAAAATAATCCCTTAAAAATTTTATTATTGGTTTGAAAATTATTTTTAAATAATTTGATTTCTTTCCATCTAAAAAAGCATTTTCAGCAGTTATATCAGTAAATTTATTTGCCTGGGCAACATGCTCTGAAATTGAATAATAAGTATAGTGAAATAAATCACCTTTCAAATGACAGATCTTAGCATTTTTTTCCATTTCTAATTTATCGTGAGGATTTCTGCCTCCCCATTTCCCTTTTGTGCTATCCCATAACCTGAGTTTTGTATCAGGATACCAACTACAATGTTTAATCCATTTACCACAATAATTCGACAAGCGATTCATTTTATATCCAT
>JAIOSH010000578.1 GCA_021107685.1 Bacteroidales bacterium
CCGGCTGCTGTACCTTTTTGAATAAAATCTCTACGGTTAAATTTATTGCTCATGATCAATTTTTTTATTTCAGGGATAAAAATACAATAATTGCAGATATAGAATTAGGAAATCAAAATAAGTGAAATTTATTGTAAAACTTAAAAATTAGTTATTTAGATTTTTTTTATAAATTTGGAGAAAAAAATATGAGTATTTATTTTGTTAAGGAAAAAACAGTAATAATTGGCGAATTAACAATAAGCAGTATAAATAACAAAGGTGAAATAATACGCATTGTGAATTATATATTTAGAAGTTGTGCCTCATGTAATAAAAGAGAAAATTATGAATAAAGAAGACATTTACCCATTTGATGAAGAATTAAAATCAACTGAAGAAAAAGCTTCATGGGAGGATGACCATGCTGACATACCTCCAAACGACATTGTAGCATATAACGAACTAAGGTCATGTGCTGATATTGTAAGAATGTGGAAAAATGGACAGTTGACAATTCAGCCCGACTTTCAAAGAGAGTTAGTATGGAAAAAGCCAGAACAAACAAGATTTATTGATTCATTGATAAAACAATTACCAATTCCGAGTATGTGTATTAGTCTTGACTTTAATAGTAACAAAAGATTAGTTATTGACGGACTACAAAGAATTTCAACCATAATTAGTTTTCTTACCAATAATGAATATCAATTATCGGCTCTTGAGGATATTGACCAAAAAATTTCTGGTAAGACCGTTTCAACCATAAAAGCAAAGAACAAAACTTATTACGAAAGAGTTGAAAACCTCACAATTCCCATAACAGTATTGCGCTGTAACTATGAAAAGCAATCACACATGGAATATCTTTTTACTATTTTTCATAGACTTAATTCCGGTGGTTCTAAACTAAATAACCAAGAAATTAGAAACTGTATCTATAATGGAAAATTGAATTCATTTCTCAGAAATTCTGTCAAATACCCTAATTATAAATTGTTGTTTAACATTGAGAACGATAAAATTTATCGTTTTGCCTTTGAAGAACTTAATTTAAGATTCTTTGCCTTTTCTGAAAAGCTTAATAAATATAATGGCAGACTTGCAAAGTTTCTAAATGATTACATGTATGAAAAAGAAAAGAATCCTAAAGTCGCAAAAATTACAGACAATGAAATTGAAATAAAACGAAAGCATTTTCAAAAAACAATTGATGTACTTTATTCCAAAGTATTTAACAATCAAAGTATTGAGAAACTTAGTAAAACATTATCTGAGGCTGTATTGGTCGGTGTTGGAAAAAATATTAATTACATTGAGTCTTTGACAAACTCAGAAGCATCAGCACTTTTTAACAACGTGAAACAAGACTCTCTTTTTTCTGTTGAGAGTTTAAAAGGAGGCTTATCACAAAAAGCAAAAGTGATAAATCGTCTTAATCGTGCAATCGAAATTTTCGCTGGAAATTAATTACTATGATGGTTGTCAAAAAACATATAATGTATAACATTAAGAATTTAAATCGCTTGTATGATTCTGCACCTACAACTGAGGCAACATATTATTCCAAATTAGCAATCATTGAGCTATGCGGTTGGATTGAGCTAAGTATGGATAGTATAGCTGAACATTTTGCTAATAAGCATTTAAAGACTCAACCATTTAAAAATAGTTTTCAATCCTTGATTGAAAATAATTACGGTTTTGATTATAAAAGGAATTTTCGAAAAATGCTTAATCAAACAATTGGTCTACATAATATGGAGAAAATTGAATTAAAAATTAATTTAACTGGTTGTATTACCATACTTGACAGTACTTTGGATATTTTAAAGAAATTAAGAAATGATGCAGCCCATACATACATTGGAACAACGACAACTTATCAATCTCCATCAGTAACAAAGTCTCAATTGGAAATAGTTTATCCAATTCTTAAAGAAATTAGTAAAGAAATACGAAAAGTAAAATAAAGCACAAAAGTAAAACAAAGACTATACTCAATAAAGGTTTCAGAGCAAAATTGAAAATGCAAGAAATGAAAATTAATAATAAATTGAAACGAAAAAGCTATGAAATCCCTTATTGGAATATTACTCAACCGTCAGATTGTTTAAAAACCTAACACCATTTTATTAATAAAAAAGCTGCGAAACTTAAGTAATAAAACCTTGCTTTATCTACAATTGAAATTGAATTTACTATTAAAATTTCCACCTTACTGGAAAAATTAATACAAATATTTCCACCATACCGGAAATTTTCATACTTTTTCAGTATGTAAAATTCGCATTCTAAAACAGAAAACTCAATAAAATCCCTGCTGCCACTGCCGAGCCAATTACTCCGGCAACATTAGGAGCCATGGCGTGCATTAGCAGGTGATTTGTTGGGTCTGATTTTAAACCTTCCATTTGTACAACTCTGGCACTATCAGGGACGGCAGATACTCCGGCTGCTCCCACCAATGCATTGATTTTGTTATCTTTTGGTAAAAACAGATTCATAACTTTGGCAATAATTATACCGCCGGCAGTAGCAATGATATAGTATACGGCACCTAATCCAAAATGTAGTATGGACCGGGAAGTAAGAAAAACAGCTACCTGTGTGGACGCTCCCACAGTTAGTCCGTGACGGATAAGG
>JAIOSH010000304.1 GCA_021107685.1 Bacteroidales bacterium
GCTACTGAGAAAGACGGTAAGACCAGAATTATCCCAATTGAAAAATATGGTATTAGCTTACTTTCAATCGGTTTTTTTGTTGAACCCGATAAAGCCCTTTTGTGGAGAGGTCCAATGGCATCAAATGCTTTAACACAATTGTTTAATGATGCTGAATGGGGCGAATTGGATTATATGGTTGTTGATCTGCCTCCCGGAACCGGTGATATTCATTTAACATTAGTACAGCAAGTTCCTGTTACAGGAGTAGCTATTGTCAGCACTCCGCAGGAAGTAGCTCTTGCCGATGCAAGAAAAGCATTTAGTATGTTTACACAAAAAGATATTAATGTGCCTATTTTGGGATTAATAGAAAATATGTCATATTTTACACCTGCCGAATTGCCAGATAATAAATATTATATATTTGGAAAAGAAGGTGGTAAAAAATTAGCAAAGGAATCAAATGTAAAATTATTAGGCGAAATTCCTCTTGTTCAGAGTATTTGCGAGTCGGGTGATAAAGGTAACCCAATTGCTTTAGATAGTGATTCCCCTGTTTCAAAAGCATTTATTAACGTAGCTGAAAATATTGCACAACAGATATCAATACTAAATGCAAAGTAGCTAATCAGTATTAAATTTCCTGGTAAATATTATTATTTTGGAGTATAAGGGAAATAGAGGAAATAGGGAAATAAGGGAAAAATAGAAAATATAGGAAATAATGGGAATAAAAGTCAAAATACTAAACAAAAAATAATCAAAGTTAAAAGTATAATTAAATATTTTAATAAAATGACAACAGAAAACAATGACGAATTGGTAAATAAAGTCAAAAATGTTATTGACCAGATCAGACCTTACTTGCAGCAAGATGGAGGTGATATAAAATTTATTGAAATAACCAAGGATAATATTGTAAATGTTGAGTTGCAGGGTGCCTGTGGTTCATGTCCTTACAGTACAATAACTTTAAAAAGTGGAGTAGAAGAAGCTGTAAGAAAAGCAATTCCTGAAATAAAATCGGTTGAAGCAATAAATATCTGATAGTATCAGGATAAGTATTTTGCCACAATTGGCATTCTTCTTCCCATACCAAAAGCTTTTGTAGAGACTCTTAAAATCGGTGGAGTTTGATGCCTTTTATATTCATTAGTATTGACCAATTTTAAGATTTTCCTGACTATACTTTCCTCAAATCCTGATCTTATCAATTCATGGGGTCCTTTTCGAAGCTCAATATATTGATATAAAATTTTATCTAATATATCATATTCAGGTAATGAATCGGAATCTTTTTGGCCGGGTCTTAATTCGGCAGAAGGAGGCTTAATTATTGTGTTGTTTGGGATAATCTCATTATTTTTATTAATATACCGTGCTAATTCAAAGACTTCGGTTTTATAAACATCTCCTAAAACAGATAACCCACCGCTCATATCTCCGTATAATGTTCCATATCCGACAGCAGCTTCGCTTTTATTAGAAGTGTTTAATAGAATATATCCGAATTTATTGGAAAGAGCCATTAGTATAACCCCTCTTATGCGTGCCTGGATATTTTCTTCTGTGAGACCAAAAGGTAAATTATTAAAAAAAGGCTTTAAAGTATTATCAAAACTTTTATAGGCTTCCTCAATGCTAATAATATCATAAGGAGAGTCAAGATTCTTAACAAGTTTTTCAGCATCTTTAATTGAATGAGCAGATGAAAATCCTGAAGGCAATAATACTGCTTTTACATTTTTATTCCCAAGTGCTTTTGCAGCTAATACTAAAGTAACCGCAGAATCAATACCACCTGAAAGTCCTAATATGGCTTTTTTAAATCCAAGTTTCTCAAAATAGTTTTTAATGCCCATAATTAAGGCATCATGAATTAAAGCTATTTTATCAGAAGATTTCTTTTTAAAACAATTACTGATTGGAATTTTGGAATTTTTAATTTTTTTTAAGTCATAAATTTTTAAGTCTTCCTTAAAATAATCAAGTTGGTATATAATTTCTCCTTTATCATTAATTACCATAGAACCACCATCAAAAAGCAATTCCGTTTGTGCACCAACATGGTTTACATATAATAAAGGCAATTTATATTTTTTTACATTTTGAATGAGGATATTTTTTCTTTTCTCATCCTGGTCATAATCAAATGGTGATGCTGCAATATTGATAATAATATCCGGCTGATGTTTTACAAGTTCATCCATTGGGTTTATTGTATATAATGGATCATCGCCAATATTCCAAAGGTCTTCGCATATAGTAACAGCAATTTTATGCTTCTGATAATTAATAATTTCAAAATTACGATTTGGTTCAAAATACCTGTATTCATCAAAGATATCATAATTGGGCAGTAAAGATTTATGATGCTTTGATACGATCCTGCCATTTGCAAGGAAATAAGCAGAATTGTGAAGGTTTTTGCCTTTTTCCTCCGGGTTTTTCGTTGGTGAACCAATAATTGCAGCAATTCCAATACATTTTTTAGCAATTGTATCAATTGCTGATTTACATTTTTCAATAAAGTCATCAAATTCCAGGAAATCACGTGGGGGGTAGCCTGATATAGCTAATTCAGCAAAAACAACAAGATCAGCTTTTTGTTGCTTTGCATAAGTAATGGCATTTGTAATCTTTTTAATATTGTTTTCAAAATTACCTATATGATAGTTTATTTGTGCTAATGCTATTTTCATATTTATAATTGTAAAAAATACAAAAAAATATTAAAAAATTACTCCAAGGTTAAACTCAAAATAATGAGGAATAGCTTTTTGTTCAATATTAGGATCTACATTGTTTTCTCCTTTTAATATATTTGTAAATCCATTGTTAAATGAAATGCCTGCAATGATTGAAGTGGAATTATCAATGAAAAATTCAAATCCCAAACCAACAATTAATGATTCTTTCATAAATTTAATATCATTTTTAATATCATCATCAGTATCAGTTGAACCTTCAATACTACCTGTATCATACGTAAATTCATCCTTTGCTTTGGCACGTATATTAAATGACGAACCTAAACCAATTAGCCCGTAAAATGCGAAAGAACCGAATTTGTTTGTTCTCATTTTTAATGTAAGTGGGATTTCGAGATATCTGAGGTTGTACTTTCTTTTTAATGCACCTGTAACAGTATCATCAGAAATAATTTGTTCGTCAGGATATTTTAATTTCCCGTTAATATAACATACATTAAACCCTGTTTCAAAAAAATAATTTTCAGTTAAAGAAAAATCACTTATAAAACCCCATGAAAAACCTATAACAGAACCATCAGCCTTGTAATCTTTTGAGTCGGGTGTTATCCATGCAAGATTTGGTGCTAATTTAAATCCTAATCTAAAAGGTTTTACTTGTGCAAAATCAGATTTTAATATAAAAAAAAATGCTGCTACTAATACAATTATATACTTCTTCATGATAATAATATTTAAAAAAAAACAAAAGTAATCAAAATAAAAATTATTTAATGATAAGGTTTATTATAATTTTATAAATTTGCTTGATTATTTCAATTATTAATTAAAATTTATATGCTATGAAAAAATTATTTGTATTTTTTATTGTTTTTTTATTTGCAAATGTATTATTTGCACAACTTCCAATAAGTTTAGGAATAAAGGGCGGTTTTACTTCCGCAAAACTGACAACTGATAAAAGTGAAATTAAAGATAATTTAAAAAACGGATTTCTTGCAGGTGCATTTATAAGATTAAAAGGAAAAAAGATTTATCTTCAACCCGAAGTCTATTTTGCTATAAAAGGAGGTGAACTTAAGTATGATCAAACACTTGTGCCAAATCAACCTGAAAGTTCAATTACACAAACAGTTAAGTTAAATACTATTGATGTTCCTGTAATGCTTGGTTACAAAATGATAGATACAAAATTATTTAATTTCAGGATACACGCTGGTCCAGTAGCTTCATTTATTGTTAATAAAGACTTTGAGTTTTCAATTAATGGGGAAAAACAAGAGACTGATGATGACGATATTTCACTCAAAAATGCAATATGGGGCTTGCAATTAGGTGCAGGTGTAGATGTTTTAATGTTTACTCTTGATGTACGTTATGAATTGGGATTAAATAATATTTATGAAAAACCTGAAAATGCCGGAGATGAGGCTATGGGAGAATTTAAAAGCAATGTATTTCTTGTAAGCTTAGGCTGGAAAATTCTATAGATAAACTTATAGAATCGCTTTATAAAATTATTAGAAAAATGTCAATTTATGAATTGGCATTTTTTTTAGATTTTAAATATTGATATTATTATGAAAAACAAATTATACATATTATTTGTTTTTATTCTTTTTTCCTGTAATTTTAATAATGAAAAAAGGTTTGATATTGATGTTTCCGATATTAATATTGAAGATATTCAAATTAAACGCTATGGAAAGGCATTATTTGAAATTGACACAGAAAATTTTAAGAATGAATTGCAATTACTGCAAAATGACTACATATTTTTTCTTAATAGTGATATTAATGACACACTAAACCTTATACAGATTTATGAATATATCAGCGACCCTGTATTAATAAAAATAGCCAATGATTGCAATAATAAATATGCTGAGCTGTCAGATATTGAAAAACAATTAACTTATTCATTAAAACATTATAAATACTATTTTCCCGAAAAAAAAATTCCTGCAATTTTTACATATATATCAGGATTTGATTATAATTATCCTGTTCAATATTATGACAGTATATTGATCATTGCTTTGGATATGTATTTAGGGAGAGATTATGAACCGTATAAACAATTGGGGCTTCCTGCATACAAAACTTATAGAATGCAAAAGGATTTTATTATTAATGATTGTATGAAGGAATTAGCTGAGAGCAGTATAAATTCTGGAAATGTCGGTAAAACACTTTTAGACCAGATGATAAATGAAGGTAAAAAATTATTTTTTCTTGATGCAATGCAAGCTGAAACACACGATACAATAAAAATTGGCTATACATCAGAACAATTAAAATGGAATGAAGAAAATGAAGCTAATATCTGGGCATTTTTAATTGAAAATAATCTATTATATTCATCAGATTACCAAATGATAAGTAAGCTAATAACCGATGCACCGTTTACTTCATTTTTTTCAAGAGAATCACCTGCCAGGATTGGCAATTGGATTGGCTGGCAAATTGTTCGTGATTATATGAATAATTGTAAAGAGATTACTTTAAAAGAATTAATGAATGAATATGATGCTCAGAAAATCTTAACAAAATCAAAATATAAACCTAAAAGATAATATTGCTGTAATATATTTAAAATTTATGCTTGTAAAAACTTATGGAAGTGCCATATATGGTATTAATGCAATAACAATAACCATTGAAGTAAATATTGACCAGGGTATCCAGTTCTTTATGGTGGGATTGCCTGATAGTGCTGTAAAAGAAAGTCATCAAAGAGTTGAAGCAGCATTAAGGAATAATGGATATAAAATTCCACGCAAGAAGATAGTAATAAATATGGCTCCTGCTGATATTCGCAAAGAAGGTTCTGCTTATGATTTAACAATAGCCATCGGGATATTAGCTGCATCGGAACAAATTAAAAATGAAAAAATCAGTGATTATATTATAATGGGAGAACTTTCGTTGGATGGTAGCTTGCAAGCAATCAAAGGGGCTTTACATATAGCAATCGAAGCAAGAAACCAGGGTTTTAAAGGTATAATCCTTCCTAAGCAAAATGCAAATGAAGCTGCTATTGTTAATGATATATTAGTATATGGCGTTGAAAATATTAAAGAAGTAATAGATTTTTTTGATGAAAAGATCACATTAGAACCAACAATAATAAACACACGTGAAGAATTTTATTCACATTTGAGTGAGTATGAATTTGATTTTTCAGATGTAAAAGGACAGGAAAATATTAAAAGAGCATTGGAAATAGCTGCTGCAGGCGGGAATAATGCTATTTTAATTGGACCTCCGGGTTCAGGAAAAACAATGCTGGCAAAGCGTTTACCATCAATTCTGCCTCCATTAAATCTCCATGAAGCACTTGAAACTACTAAAATTCATTCTGTTGCCGGAAAAATGACAAGGGATATTTCTTTGGTATCAGTACGTCCTTTTCGTTCACCTCATCATACAATAAGTGATGCAGGCTTGGTAGGTGGAGGAACTTTTCCACAGCCCGGCGAAATTTCATTAGCTCAGAATGGCGTACTTTTCCTTGACGAACTACCTGAATTTAAACGTTCTGTTTTGGAAGTTATGCGTCAACCTATGGAAGACAGGGTTGTTACTATTTCAAGAGCAAAATTAACAGTTGAATTTCCTGCTTCATTTATGCTGGTTGCAGCTATGAATCCTTGTCCTTGCGGATATTATAATCATCCTGATATGGATTGTGTGTGCGGACCCGGTGTTGTTCAAAAATACATTAATAAAATTTCCGGTCCCTTATTAGACAGGATTGATATTCATGTTGAAGTAGTTCCTGTTCCTTTCAGAGAATTGTCTGATTCCAGAATATCCGAAAAAAGTGAAGTTATTAGAGAAAGAGTAGTAGCCGCAAGAAAAGTACAGGAAGAACGCTATAAAGAATCAAAAGGTATATATTGTAATGCTCAAATGTCAACAAAACAACTGCGAAATATTTGTAAAATAGATGAAGCAGGACAGACTTTATTGAAAAATGCTATGGAAAAATTAAGCCTGTCAGCAAGAGCTTACGACAGGATACTGAAAGTTTCCCGGACAATTGCAGACCTTGATAATAGTGAAAATATAAAAACGGAATATTTGGCTGAAGCTATTCATTACAGAAGTTTAGACAGGGAAAATTGGGGAGCTTGATTTTTTTATATAAATGGTTACACTTCTGACGGTGGCACATATTCAGGTAGTATTCATAATGATATTATAAATGGATTAAAAAGTAGGCAGGGAGACCAATCTGCCTACTTTGTTTCATTTGTATTTTCTTTTTTTTCAACATATTTCCTGAATGTCTCTTCACCTTCTTCTTGCCAGAAATCATCATAATAATGCCATTTATTAAAATTTTCTTTTTTTTGCTGCCTGTGATGTTTCCATGGAAATATTCCATTATGAACCCAATTCCGGAAAAAATCCTTACCTTTATTATCATCAGGTTTGTGATGGTCCTTATGACCAAAGATACCAAAAATCAATTTTGCAAGTACTATAATTCCAAATGCCTGCCAATAATTAATTGTTGTTAATCCGAATATTTCAGGCATAAGCCAATTCCATAAAAGCATTACAAAGTATCCGAAGATGAATGCGAAAAGACCTGCCATTACTATACCGCCTATGATCAATCCCATAAATCGTGTAGCAATAAGAAAGCTGTTTTTTTTGTGTTTTAAATGCGACATTGTTTTCATTGTTATTTCTCCTATATTAATTTTTATTTATAATTTTCAAGAATTTCATTATTTTTCATAAGCAAGCGATGTAATTTTGCAATTGCCCTGTGTTTGCGTGCCAGTAAAGTTCCTATTGGAATATTCCATTCTTTTGAAATTTCATTAAATGTATATCCTTCAAATTCAGTGGCAATTATTATTTCCTTTTGTTCAGGTGCAAGTTGTTCCAAAGCGTACATCATTTTTAATTGCATTGCTTCATCATTGCTTATATTTGGTGTATCCTCGCCAGGATCAGCAGTTTGCTTTACAAAGGGATCTTCATTAGTTTCTTCTTCTCTGTTTAAACTGAAAACCTGTAATTTTTTTTTCCTCTGTATGTCAATGATCTTATTTTTTAAAGCTCTGTATATATAAGCAGCCATATTTTCAATCGGCTTGTTAAAATCAACCTTTGTAAAAAGATTCAAAGCAACATCCTGAACAATATCCTCAGCATCCAGAATCGCATTACCTGTATAATTATTTTGTACAAAAGCTGTTAATTTATTGTACTCTTTGGCAAAAAAGCCTGATAATGCATGATGTTCTTCCTGTTGATGTTTCATTATATTATTAGACGAAGAATTTTATAATTATTGCACTTTGTTATTTGTAATTAATCAATTTATTAATCAATTCCTATTTTCTGGCTTGATAGATTTTAAAAATGGTATCAGAACTCGCGAAAACCAGTGATGATCAAAAATGATTAGCAAGGGTACTTAAATTATTTGGGAAAATTGTTAAATTGTTAAATTGCTACATTGTTATATTGTTGTGGTTTAACAATTTAACCATATAACAATTTAGCCATTGATACTTATTTATTAACATACGGTTGCGATTTATTTTTATAATACTTTAATTTTCGCGAGTTCAGAGTATAGTGGGAATAAGGGTATAAAGGTATAAGGGTAGTCCGTTTTTGCAAATTCAAAATATCAAATAATCAAAGTGTAAATTACAAAGTAAGTAAAAATGCAAAATAAAAAACAACAAAGTAAAAATAATAAAATGTTTGAACCCTAACTTTTTACTTAGATTATTTGTCATTTGATATTTTGACTTTATTTCCCCAATTTCCGTATTTCCCTTATTATTTAAAGGCTTTCAATTTCATTGTTGAGTTTATGAAGGATTTTGTTTCCCCTGCTTTTGAAGCCTGCACTATTGAAGATTATCTGACTTTCAATTGCTGCAGCTAACTCCGGCTTTAAATCCGGTTCGGTTTGAGAGATATTATATAATATTTGCATACAGTGTACTTTCACAGCTACGGGAATTTCGCCTGAGAGCAACCAATCAAAACAAGTATTGACCAGTAAGCCAAGTTTTTTTGAAGGTAGTGGCGAATTAGCAAGAATTTTTGTTATATGCCGTTTTATTCCGTCATTCTTAAAATTTGGAAGAGCTTCAATTAATTCCGGTATATATGGTTTTATTAATAAAGGATTTTGTTCACTGCATTTTTCTATAATCCATGCAGCTCTCCATGGGATAGGACTTTCCCCTGTCAACATTAGATTCAGTAATTCCTGGAAAAGTTCGGGTTTTTGAAGTATTATTCCTGCAACAAAATCTGTATGAGCCCTGGAATGTTCATAGACTATAAGTTCTTTAAGCAACATTATTTTGTTTTCATACAAAAATAGTTAAAGAATAAATACTAAATTACTTTGACATTTACTGCATTTAATCCTTTTTTACCTTCTTTTAATTCAAATTCCACAACTTCACCTTCATGAATTTCGTCAATTAATCCAGAAATGTGAACGAAGTAGCCTTTTTTTGAAATTTCTTCGTTAATGAATCCAAATCCTTTAGATTCATTGAAAAATTTTACTGTTCCTTTTTTCATTGTTAAAATAATTTTGGACGCAAAGATAGTATTATTTGATTTAATCAAATA
>JAIOSH010000080.1 GCA_021107685.1 Bacteroidales bacterium
ATGTACATATTCTGAAAATTGACAGCACAGGCTGGTACAATGGAATAAACACAGGAATTACACCTTATGAAACTCCAAAGCAAATACTTGTTTATCCCAATCCTGTTAAAAATGAGGTTAAATTTGTACTGGGATTTTACTGCGATTTAGAGCTTAATATTTACAACTCTACCGGTCAGCTTGTTATAAACCATGAATTACCACACACCCAAACCATAAATATAGCACACCTGCCCAAAGGACTTTATGTTTACATTTTAAAATCGGAGTCATAATCTTTTATAAGTTCAAATACTGAACATTCTCCGTTTTGAATTTTAAAAAATTCTTTGTCAATATTCCAGATGTATGTGCTATAATAATCGGATTCAGGAGGCAAATCATGAACAAGAATGATATTGATAAATTTATTTTTTTCATCATTCCATTCGGTTTTATGCCAGTCAAATTGTAAACGTTCATATCGTAATTGCTTTTTGTTTTTATCAAAAACAGTAACTACTATCCAAATTCTTAATGGTTTTTGTTTAGATAGAATTGATAAATTATAAGCAAATAATAATGTTTTTCCTGAAAGAGTACCGGCTTTTTCCTTTAATAAACCGAAGAACTCATCATTTATTTCACCTTTGGTTGAAATATCAGATTTGTTATATAAAAGTAATTTATCCAAAGGCTTTTTTCTTTTTAATAAAGAAAATCCGGTTTGCTTATCATAATCTATTGATTTGTAATATTGGAGCCATTTTTTATTTTTATCAATTTCAACAAGCTGAAAATCCTCGTCAAGGCTTGGATAATTTGAATAATGTACCTGGCTTAAATTTCCACCATTTCGGAAGTTCAGAAACGACCAGCACATTTCCCTTTGACGTGCTCCACCTATTGTTGGAGGAATTTTTCCCTGAACATATTCCGCATTTATTTTATCGTAAAATCTTTGAATAACTCTTTCATTCTCCCGTGAATTATGTGATAAGTTCATATTAAATAAAAAATGTACGGGTATAATTAATAATGGTAAAGCAATTAAATAAATTATTTTAAGATGTAATTTACTATACAAGCGGTCGCACATAAAAATTATACTTCCAATAAAAAACGGGAAAAAATAAAGCCCGGTCCTGTCTTCGGGATAATTTATATTCAATAATAAGCTAAGCAATAAACAAGCAAAAAAACTTCCAAATAAGAGATAAATGAAAATAAAATTGCTGTTTGTGAAAAATTTTATATTAATATTTTTCACAAACAGATAAATAAATATCGCACATATTATTAAAAAGTAAAATATTATAAAATATCCAATGATATGAGATTCCCATCCTGCTATTAATTTTATTAATGTTCTTACGCTTACTTGCAAAAAGCCATCTGTTAACCCATAGTATAAGAGACCTTTTTCCTTCATTATAAATAATAATTTAATAAAAAGGAAAGCGGGAGTAAGTCCTAAAAGCAGATTTATAGCGCTTAATTTTAAAGATTTTTTTAAATCAGATGCTTTGAATCTATAAATTATGTTAAGAAATAATAAACCTATAATAATCAAATCCGATGTTAATAATGTCAAATTTGATAGAACAGCAAGATTTATAAAAATAAGCGTGTATAAATAATATTTGCCAAGGTTAAATTTTACAACATTTATCAAATGCCATAATGCTCCGAACAACAAAGCCATTGACATTCCGTAACCTCTTGTTAAAGTAAAAAAATCAACGAAATTATGAGATAAGCAAATAGAAAGAAAAAATATCCATTGTAATGTTTTGTTTGATATTTCTTTTGATATTTTATAGCAGAAATAAAAAAATAATGGTGCAAAAATCAAATTGGGCAGTCTAATGGCAAGTTCGGAAGAGCCGAGCAATCTATAGCTTATTATTGACAGTGCGGAATTAAGAATATGATTATTAGCATCCCAGTGAGCAATAAACGGAAGAAACCTGCCAAAATGAATATAGTGATAAAAAGTAGCTGCTTCATCATAAGTTATTGGAATAAAAAATGCTCTTAGCCATAGATAAATCCAAATCAGAAGTGATAGTAAAAGAAATATTTTCTTATCAGATAATATACCGGATCTATTATTCATTAGTAGCTATTCAGTTTATTGATCAATTCCTATTTTCTAATTTTGAGGATAGATTTTAAAAAATGGTATAATGGTATATTCGGAACATTGAGCGAAGTCGAAATGTGTAGCATCGAAGGGTATAATGGTATAATGGTACTAACACACATATTACCTTATTTCCCCTATTTCCCTTATTTCCCATTCAATAATTATATTTACCAAGAAATTTTTATTGTTAATTTAATACAGATTAGTTTCGTTCATAAAAATTAAAAGGAATATGTAATTCCTGCCATCAGGTTGAATCGTTGTGAAGGATAATTATACCATTTATAATATCTTAAATTACCAATATTATTGAAGTTTACAAAAGCCGACAAAATTTTTGAATACCTGTATTCCAATCCTAAATTAATATCTGTGATACCATTTATTTTTTCTGCTGTCAGTTCATTATTTTTATAAAATTTTACATACTTTTTACCATACATAAAAAGTTCAGCTTTTACAATTATCTTATTTTGAATATTATAATTCACTGCAAAACAAATATCAAATTCGGGTTTGTGCCAGGGTTTTAATTCATCCGTCATTGAATATTCATAATAATTTGCCCGAAGCATTACTCTTATTTTTTCTTTTTCCTGATAAGCTATTTCGGCTTTTGCATTGATAAATTTAACATCATCATAAACAACGGTAAATTTATTATTCGGAATTTCATTAGTATCAGCTACAAAAAAAGGCATTTGGTCGGTATTGGAGCTTGAAACATTTACACAATAATCTATCTCCTTGCTGAAATTACCTTTTATTCCACCAAATATTTCAAATTTATTATATGAATAAGTCATGGGAATAGTAGAAATAATAAAGGGATTTTCATCGCTAAAAGCCTTGAAATTATTTTTCTTCATATTACCTGTTATGCCGGCATAAGCATTCAGCATATTTTTAATTACATCAATTTCGACTCTAACAATTGGATAGAAATGAACATAAGAAATTGTATCTGCTTCAACAGAAGCATTTAAGCCTATATAAAATTTGTATTCATTAAATTTTATTTTATAAAACGGTTGTAATTTTATAATGGCATTATTGGTAGAAATAATACTGTCGTTGTTAATAAAAAAATCAACATCTGCAATCAGTCCTAAATTTTGGTCATTTGTAAAATCAAACAGTTCAATATTCTTATTAATTTCCGCATTAAAATTAATATTTTGTTCGTTGGTTTTATAATTATCCGAAAGGTAATAATATTTTAAAGAGAATGAATGATTCAATTTTTGTAAGTATGTATAAGTGCTGTTGAATTTTGCCTTTGCACCAATAAGTGAAAATTTTTGTTTTAAATCATCTTTTGATAAAGATATGTAAGGATAATCTTCCGGTTTATATCCATAGAAATGATATACATTTCTTTTATAAAAAACATTACCTGATAATGTATGTCTCGAATAAAATTTTTTGGCGAAAATATTTATTTCATTTTCACTATAATCATTATTAGCATAGTCTTTAATATTTCCTGTTGAAGAAAGATGCTTTAAATGAACACCAAAAGAATTTTTCTTAGAACGTAATTTGTTTGCAAAAAATTCAAAATATGGAGTAGTATAAGATCCGAATCCTAATTTTACATAATTTTTATAAAGTTTGCTTATAGGTTCTCCTAATATTTTAGCAGGAGTAATTGGTGTGAGTTGAACAGGAGTGTTTATTATCTTTGATTTAATTGAATATGAGAATTCAGGTTTTTCAATAATTTCATCTTTAATTTTAGGAACGAGATTAATTTTAAATGCATCGGAAATAGTAGGTTCGTAAGGTGCAATAACTGTAATTTCTTCTATATGTGTTTCTTCCTGTGATTTGGCAATATTGCCGAATATTGTAACAATTAATAAAATTATCACAAATTTTAAAAACTTTATATTTAAACAGAGCTTTGTATTCACAATTATTTCCTCCTGTTATTGTTATGTTATTTATTTAGTATATGCCTTCTGCCTCACTATCTTCCTGCTCAATGTCCTCAATCTGAATTTCAAAATCTTCCTCTTGTATAGTGTCGTTTTCAATTAACTTTTCTTTCTCAATTATTTCAGCTTTTTCAGCTTCAAGAATATTATTTAATTTTTCCTTTGCTATCTGAACAAGGACAGCACCTTCATAATTATCAATAATACTTTGTAATGTTTGTTTAGCCTGGAAAATATTTTCTGTTTTTTCGTAAATATCAGATAAAAGGATAAATCCTTTAGCTACCCAAAAATCATGAGAAGAATATTGATTTATTAATTCAAAAACCATTTTTTCTGCTTCCTTAAACTTTTCAAGAGTAAATTGAATGTATGCAAGATAATATTTTGCTTCTGCAGCTTCTTTTCCCTGTGAAAGCCCGATAATAGTTTCAAATTCCGTAGTTGCCTGTTTATAATTTTCTAAAGTCAGATATGATTGTGCAATAATCAAATGTGCATTAATTATTAAATTATTAGATACTTTTTCGGCTGCAAGGAGTTTTTTTGCTGAATTAATTGCAGGTTCATATTTTTCAAGCAAATAATTACATTTCATTTGGCCATTAAGAGCTTCAATGATATTGTTTTTGTATTCAGCGGTTTTTTCAAGTTCGTAAAAATTTTTATATGCTTCTTTATAATTTTCCAAAGTAAAATAAATCTTAGCAGCTTTCAGCAAAGAGTTTTCAGTAAAATTTGACTTGGGTTTGTTTATCACAAAATTATATCCTTGTAATGCTTGTTGCAATGAATCAATTTTTAATTCACATTCAGCTTTGTAATAATTTGCATTAACAAGAAATATTCCTTCAGGAAAATTTTCAATATAATTTTCAAAAGCTTTAACAGAACTTTTGCAATTACCATTCATATATAAATTTTCTGCTGCAATATATGTTATTGAATCCTGCCCTGAAGTTGTAACATCGGCAAAAGACAAACCTTGTACATATATAAAGAAATCATCAACTTTGTTAATATCAACATAAATATTACGAATACTGACCAAAGCCTCGTTTGATTCGGGAGTTGCCGGATAATCATCAACAATTTTTTTGAATGTATTTAAAGCCAGGTCATTTTCACCATTATTATAATAAATCAATCCTATTTTAAGCCGTGATTTTTTTTCATAGCTGCTTGACGGATATTTCTCTACAATTTCCTTAAAATGAATCAGAGCTTTCTCATTATTTTTTATGGTAAGATAAGTTGATGCTAATTCATATTCTGCATCATCGGCAAAGGCAGAATTACTTTGCTCATTTATTATGGTTTGCAATGCAATAATTTTTTCATCATATCTTCCGAGAACTCCCAATGCTAAAGCCCTTTGGTATAAAGCATAATCAACATCAAGAATATTCATATTTATTGCTTTATCATACCAGGCAATGGCATTATCATATTTTTTATTAATAAAATATGAATCACCTATTCTGAGATAAGCATCACAAACCATTTTTTGGCTTTCATTTTCTTTTTTATCAATAAATTTTCTAAATGATGTTATTGCCTTTGAATATTCTTTCTTTTTAAAATATACATATCCGAGATTATAATTAGCAATATTATATTTTGGCAAGCTAAAAGCTCCCGGAGAAATTAAAAATTCATTATAATATTTTTCTGCTCCCCAGTAATTTGATAATCTGTAAAAACATTCACCTATCCAGTAATTACTTTCTGCTGATATTGATCTATCTATGTCATTTTTTATTGACTTTTTAAAAAGTTTTATAGCTTCTTTAAAATTGTTTTCATTAAATAGTTCTATTCCCCTGTAATATGTAATTTTTTGGTAAGTTGCCTTTAGATTTTCATCTTGATTTTTTATACTTTCAATGGCATAAAGCGCATCTTTGTAATTTTTTGTTGACATAGCAATGTTTACAAGGAAACTATATGCTTCGTCATTACGACTTGAATTAGGATAATTTTTCAGATATTTTTTCAATGCTTTTATTGCTTCACTATAAGGGTCATAAGAAAGTTCATAGGATAATTTTGCATATTTGAATAAAGCATCTTCTTTAATTTCCTTGTCAAACGGGAGTTTATAAGCTGATAAGAATGCATTGGCGGCAAATTGTTTATGTTTTGTTTTTAAATAACATTCTCCCAAATGATAATAGGCATTTTGAGACAATGAATCTCTTTTATTCACTACTTCTTGGAAATTGCCAATAGCTTTATCGTATTGAGAGGTTTTATAATATGAATACCCAAGTCGGTAATAGTCTTCCCTGCTGATTATTGTCAGGCTTGTTTCAGAATATTTTTCTAAATAAGGTATTGCTTCTTCATAGCGGGATGTTCTGAAATATGATTCTCCTGTCATGCGAGCAATTTCAGGAACTCTTTTTGCTGTTGCTTTTTCAAGCAAAGAGGGTGCTGTCTTGAGAAGCTCATCATATTTTTCCTGGAGAAAATATATCTGAACTATATAATAAGGCGTAATGGATTTAAAATTTTCATCATCGGATAGTTTTTGAAAACCTATTAAAGCAGTTTCATAATTTTTATCAGTATAAGCTATATGAGCATAATAATAATTAGCAGGAGAAGAATAGCGTGTATTTTTATCTTTAATTTCAAAGAATGCTTCTTTTGCTTTTTCATAGTCTTTTGTACAAAAATAACTATACCCTATTTTAAAATAGTATTCGGCTAATTCATTGTTATTTAGCTCAAACAGGTCGGCTTTATTAAAATATTTTATAGCTTTTCTGTATTTTTTATTCCTGTATTCAAATTTTCCAAGCTGGAAATAAGCAAGTTTAACTTTTGAATTTGCAGGATGATTTTTAATAAATTCAGTCAACTTATATTCAGCATCTTTATTAAATAATTCAAATGCACAAATAGCATCATAATATTCGGCATTTATCCTTATTTCGGAAAGAGGGTCATTTATTGTTTCAATAATATTAACAAATTCTTGCTGTGCTGCACCATATTTTTCTTTATTAAACAATTCCATTGCAAGGCTGTATTCAGCTTCAGGATTATTATAAATAGCAGTTTTTTGGGCATTTGTATTAATAAAAAAACAAGCATTAAAAGAAAAAATCAGTAATATTATTTTAAATAAATTGTTCATTTTTATTTTTTTGAATATGTTTCAAAATTAATAACTATATTAAAAAAAAAATCAGTATTAATTTATTAATAATAACAATGGATTGTTAATAACTTTTAACGTGATTAATGATAAGATATTTTAGCCTGTTTAATTTCTAAATTATTTATTTTTTTTAAGTTTTTTTAAATACTGATAATCTAAATAATACATTAGTTTAATTGAAAAACTGTTTATTGCCGGCAATTCAATAGTGTTTTTAAAATTGTCAAAATAATTATTGATAATTTCATCTTCCGAACCATATATAGCATTTTTCCAAACAACAATCATTTCACTACCCGGAGCAAAATCCCATGTAAAGACCATATCAATATTAAAAGCATTATAGTTAAAATCATTATTTTCATAATATGAATTATTACTTAGATAACCATCTTGTTCAAGGTCAAAAAACTCTTTATATTTTCCTGTCATCCAATAGTGTCTTAATCTAAAACTAAGTGATAATTTATTATTAAAATTATAATTAGCCTCAAGAGTATTTTCCAAAGTTTTCAAATCTCTTTTTCCGAAAATAATAAGCTCATTATTGTTATTATCAGTACTATCTGTAACATATCCAATGTCATTATTTTCAATATCAAAATCTATTTCAAGTAAAAATAATAATTTGTCATTAACTCTAAAACGAGGCTCAACAGCGAAAAATATTCCGTTTTGGTTATAATCACTTACTCTCCAAAATCCGATATCACAATCAACTACAAATTTTTTCCTGTAGTCAGGCGATATCCACATACCTAAACTGTATTGAGATGGTCTGACAAAAAATTTATTATCTGACCTTGGTTCAAAGTAATCATGCATTTCAACAGGACGAAAATTTGAATAAAAACCTACGGATAAATGATTTTTGAATGTTGTATTTGAATTAAATCTAAGATTGAATGAAGTATATTTTCTTGGGGCATACAAACTGGAATATTTAATATAAAAATAGTTATACCAATCAAACACTTTCCAAAACGGCTCATAAATATTGTATCGTAAAACCAAGGTGTTGGTTATTTGATTGTTATGATATAAAAAACCCATATCATTAGGGTCATAAGTGTCGCTTTCAACATTTTGCATAATATTAAATTTGAAATTCCCGCTTATTTTACCGGCATTGATATTATATTTATATCCGAATTCAGGTTTTGAAACAGGGTAATATTTCTGACTTATATTAAAAAGCCCGTTAATTGCATAACTATTCTTTTTATTTTCAATTTTAAATTCAGTACCGCTGACATTAGCGGTGTATTCATTTTGCCCTCTGTAAACATTGGTATTATATAAACTAATATAAGAATTGTTTTTCAATGATTGATCAAGAACCAACATATTGTAATTTGTGAAAGGCTGGGTTAAAATTTTCTTTTCAACTCCATTTGTGTCAATAACTTTAGCATAAGTATTTGCAGTCATTGCATTAAATAAACCAATTCCAAGTTTGCCATTTGTTTTTCCTGATAATTTAGTTGCGTTAATTAACCGGGCTGCATCGGGATTTGAAATAATATTATTTTCATCATAATCATCTTCAATATCATCATATTTTATAGGAGTTGACCCTATACGGCGTGAATAAAATATTCCACCTTTATCGAATAATTCTGTTCCTTCGGTAAAAAAAGGTCTTTTTTCATTATAATATGTTTCAAATGGTGAAAGATCTAAAATCCTGTCATCGGATTGTACATGTCCGAAATCAGGAATTAAAGTCATATCAAGAGTAAAACTTTCATTTATTCCATATTTAAGGTCCAGTCCGTAATTGTATGTATTTATCCAATTATCATAATCCGGATTTTTTTCAATATATCCTGCGAGATAAGGTACAAATGATAATCGTAAAGGTGGTTTGATATTTTCAAGATTTGTTAATTCGACTGATTGAGCTAACGCTGCTAATTTTTTTATTAACAAAGGTCCATGTTGCCCATTCTCGTTTTCGTCTGATGTTACGCCAAAAATTTATTCCCCAAATTTGAATATCTTTTTTAGGAAATCTTATAGCAGAATATGGTATTTTTATTTCTGCTACCCATCCTTTATCATTTATCTTAACACAACTTTCCCATACTGCATCCCAATTAACATCTTTTTCAGAGGGTGAAAATTTTTCATCACCCTGAACCCCTGAAGCAGAAACTTTATATGAAAATGCATACAAACCATCATTGTAAGGAGAGATATCAATAGTCAATATATCAGCATTTATATACTCAAAATCGTCACGTTTTGCCAAGCCGGTTAATATGCTGTCAGGTGCAGTATCAAACATCATTGCTCCTATGAATAGTGCATTATCATTATATGCAATTTTTATTTCTGTTTTTTGAGTGGCAGGTTCTCCATTATACGGGTCAAACTGGAAAAAATCAGTGGCAACCGGAATATTTTCCCAAACTCTGTCATTCAGTATTCCATCAATTTTTGGAGGCTTGGAAATCCTGACTGCTTTTATGGATTTTTTTGCAGTCTGACCTGATAAATTTAAAGCTGATACCAGTAAAATAAAAAAAAATGTAAAGCTGATATGTTTATTTAGATATATCAAATTATATGGGTTTTTGGTCATTTGGTCATTGTAATTTATTTCGTTATAATTTTACAACAAAGTTATTAATATTTTTTACAAGCTAAATAGTGTTTGTCTATAATGTCGTCATTGCGATGAACCGTAGGGGAGGCATGTGTGTTGGCGTTCAGAAGCAATCTGTTTATTTGAAACCTAATTCATTATTTATTAATCCCGAAAATTCAGCGATTTTCTAAGTGGAATTA
>JAIOSH010000530.1 GCA_021107685.1 Bacteroidales bacterium
ATTGTTCCTACAACATCTAAATGTTCAGTTGGATTTAAGGTTCCTATACCAACCTGTCCATGAAATCCGCCTTCTTCTTCAGGAAAAATAATAAATGCATTTGCAGTAGGAATCATTGTTGGAATTATATTTTCGGAATATCCCCATACAAAAGTATGATTAGCTATAGGCATAAGATGCATAAATCTTCCACCTGCCCATGAATGACTGCCTCCTGCAATATTACATTCTCCTCCTGTTATTGTAGAAAACTGAGCTGTTGCTTCATTGTAAAGTCCACCGGAAACAACGCTGTGAGCACCGCTTGCTTTTGTAGAGGCACCCATTGCAACAGAATAATTCCCAATATTTGCATCATCCCACTGGTCACTTTCTACATCTCCGGCTCTGAAAGATGCTTTTTTCGGATACCATATCATCCTGGTTCCCTGTCCTGATACTGGCAAATTATTTCCTATATTGTAAGTACCGGTTGCAATAAATCCATCATCTCCTTCTACATGCAATGTTGCATCAGGGTTGGAAATCCCTATACCAACAGCATCTGAAGAGTTGGATAAGTATGTATAATTATTATCCGGGTCCCTTTTCCATAAAGCTGACGAGGTTGAAGTTAATTGTACCCATTCCGATTTTACAGGTCCGCCTTTATTGTAATAAAATCCGGTTATACTATCGGTTTGATATATTAACAAACCATCAGCAGGTGAGGATATAGAATCTCTTTGCGAAAATGTTAATCTTGGTATTAATAATCCTTTGGTTTTTGACATAATGTCAAGCATAGCAGAACTATCTGCTGTGTAAGTGCTGTCGTCTGTTACTATTACATTTTGCGAGAATAAAAATAATATAGCAAGACATAAAACTGACGTAATTGTAATGTTTTTCATAGCTTGGGGTTTTGTATGTAAAAAAATTTATGTTATTGTAAAACAACGCAATATACGACATTTTTAAGCAAATGTCAAGTAAAATGTAATTATTTCCACAAAATATTTCCTGTTTTATAAATAAAAATAATTTTATAATTTAGCAAACTTTTTATATTATTTGTGAAAAACAGCATACAACCTTTTGTTAATTTATATTGTCTAACTTTAAAATTTATTTTTTTTAATAATTTAAACCTTTTAATATGAAAAAATTAAGATTGATAATTGTTTTATCATTACTGACATTAATTTGCTTTTCGCAAACCAAGGAGAAACAACTTACTAAATTACCATCTGTTGATGTTAAAACAATGGGAAGTGAAACTTTTAATACAGCAGATATTTCAAATGACGGTAAGCCCATTATTTTAAGCTTCTGGGCGTTATGGTGTAAACCATGCATTAAAGAATTAAGTGCAATTGCAGATATTTACGAAGAATGGCAGGAAGAAACAGGTGTTAAGCTGATAGCAGTTTCAATTGATGATGCAAGGTCTTCTTCTAAAGTATTACCAACAGTTAATGGGAAAGGCTGGGATTATGAAGTACTGTTAGATGCTAATGGTGATTTTAAAAGAGCTATGAATGTGAATATGATACCACATACTTTTTTACTTAATGGAAAAGGTGAAATTGTTTGGCAACATACTTCCTTTTCTGAAGGAAGTGAACTGGAATTAATTGAACTTGTAAGAAAATTAAATAAAGATGAAGATATTTCGGAACATTAATTATTAAACTATTTAGTGTTTGCACGAAAACTATTCAAAACTGTCATTTCGAGTGGAGCGAGAAATCTCATGCCCCGACATACAAATTGATGGAGATTTCTCCCTTCGGTCGAAATGACAAAAAGCAACGTTTTCGTTCAGGCACTATTTTAAATTCCATAGACATTGAAAAATATTAAATTAAATTTATCATTCTTATTAATTTTATTTATCTTTCCTATAATTTCTTTATCTCAGGATTTTTTGAATAATGGAAAGGTACATGGTAGCTTCCAGGTTGATGTTCAAAATTACAATCCTGATACAAAAATTGGAATATATGATTCAATAATTGATGGCGAAAAATTAGCTATGATGGGTTTTGCCAATATTATTTATACAAATCAGAATTTTACTGCGGGCATAAGATATGAAAGCTATCTTAATCCATTAATTGGTTTTGATGAAGAATATGAGGGAAGTGGAATAGCTTACAGGTTTGCTTCATATAAAAAAGGTGCTTTTGATATTACAGTAGGTAATTATTATGAGCAGTTTGGAAACGGATTGATATTCAGGACATATGAAGAATGGAGCCTTGGTTATGATAATTCAATGGATGGCATAAGAGTAAAAATAAATCCATATAAAGGAATAACATTAAAAGGGATTTATGGAACACAACGTTATTATTGGGAAAAATATACATCGGATAACAGGGGGATAGTAAGAGGAGCAGACGGGGAATTATTTCTTAATGATGTGTTCAATTCAATGAAAGATCAAAAAACAAAAATTATCTTAGGTGCAAGTATAATCAGCAAATATCAGAAAGACGATCCTTATGCACTTTATAAATATCCTGAAAATGTTTCAGCTTGTGCAGGAAGGATAAATTTAACACATGGAAAAGTTAATTTATTAAGTGAGTATGCCTATAAAATAAATGACCCTTCTTCAATTAATAATATAATTTATAAAAATGGTGAAGCCTTACTGATTTCAGCTACATATTCTCAAAAAGGACTTGGTATTTTATTATCTGCAAAACATATTGATAATATGAGCTTCAAATCTAACAGGACTGAAACAGGTAATGCTTTGGATATAAATTATCTTCCCCCGCTTTCTAAACAACATACATACAGCCTCGAAGCTATGTATCCTTATGCCACTCAACCAAATGGAGAGATTGGCTTTCAGGCACAGGTAGTTTATACTATTCCTAAAAAGTCAAAACTCGGTGGGAAATACGGTACTAACATAATAGTAAATTTTTCACAAATAAACAGTCTTGATAAACAACAGCTTAATGAAGAAATCCCTATTGATCAAAAAGGAACAAAAGGATATAAATCCAGTCTTTTTGCTATAGGTGATGAAATATATTATGAAGATTTTAATGTGGAAATTTCTAAAAAAATAAATAAAAAATGGAAAGCTATTATTGCTTATACTAACCTTTTATATAATTATGATGTTATTGAAGAAGGTTTTGAAGGCGGAAAAAAATATTACGCTAATATTGGTGTAATTGATCTTACATATAAAATTAAACCCAAAAAATCAATCAGGCTTGAATTACAATATTTAGAAACTAAGCAGGATTCGGGCAATTGGGCAATGGCTTTAATAGAATATACTATAGCACCCAAATGGTTTTTTGCAATTTTCGACCAGTATAATTATAATAATCCTGTTAGTAATAATACATATCATTATTATAATGTATCTGCGGGATATATAAATAAAACAAATCGTGTAGCAATATCATACGGAAGACAAAGGGAAGGAATTTTGTGTATTGGGGGGGTGTGTAGAAGAGTTCCTGCTTCAAGCGGATTTACATTAACCATAACAAGTAGTTTTTAAAACAAATACAATGAAATATTTTAAAATCATAATATTAATATTATTCTTAACAGTAATGTTGCTTTCCTGTGATAAAGTTGAAGAGCCATATATTAAAGAAAATGTATGGGCGCCGACAGGTCGTAAAGTATTGCTGGAAGATTATACGGGACATAAATGTGTAAATTGTCCGAGTGCTGCATTAACCGCAAATGAGTTAATCGAAAAATATCAGGATTATCTTATAGTTATATCCATACATGCAGGTTACTTTGCAGAGCCAAGTTCAAGTGGAGATTATACTTATGATTTTACCTGCCCTGTTGGAAATGAACTCAATGATTATTTTGAGATTGTTTCTAATCCTTCAGGGATGGTTAACAGAAAAGAATATAATGAGAATTTGCTTTTAGGAGTTGATGATTGGGCAGGGGCTGTTGGTGTAGAGATAAACAAATATCCCGATGCAGAAATAACAATTGAGAATATATTTAATCAACAAAACCGAATGCTTAATACATCAATTGAAATAAAATTTCTTCTTGATATGGAAGGTATATACAGATTATGTGCCTATATAACCGAAGATAGTATTATTGCACCACAGATGAATAATGATAATAATATCGGACCTGTACCTGATATTTTGGATTATGTCCACAAACATGTACTTAGAGGCTCAGTTAACGGTACATGGGGTGATGTTATCACAAATGAAAATATTACTGCAGAATCAGTATTTACATTAAATTATAATGACTTTGAAATTAATTCAATCTGGAATGAACATAATTGTTCAGTTATAGCTTTTATTTATAATGAAGAAACAAAAGAGATAATCCAGGCTGAAGAGAAACATATTGAGTAATAGTGATATAAAAATTTATGAATACAGCAGCATAACGTTTTGGCAGCTATGGCACGTGGCTGATGTATCAAAACCGCAGTTCGCTTTCTAAATTCATATTTACTTTAAATTTTTTATCTTGCTTTACAAACAACCAAAAGGGCAAGGGCTATACCGTGTGTGCTTTCGAGCTTTATTTTTTCTTTTTAGAGTCAATTGTCGCTGAATTAAACCGAACCAATTTTCCCCAATCAATCTCTCCATTTTCTTTACAGAATTCATTGGTGAATTCTTTTGTAAATTTGTTTATCATTTGTGAGTATGATTTCATAAAATCGTCATTTTTTTCTTTTGCTTTGTGTCCAAGTGGTTCAATAATTTCAGTATATAAATTTTCATTGCCGGAAATAAACTCCCAAAAATTTTGACCACAGTATTTAAAGTAATCGCCTTTGTCAGGGCGATTTTCTCTACCATAGCAACAACCATTTACGGCTATAATGTTTAGCTGTGAATTGCTTGTCCTTAAAGTCTTTTTAGCTGTTTTAAAGTCAGCAACCATTTTTGCAATTTGCGAACTATTTCCCCAGTTTGGACCAGACTTAATATTAACAATGTGCCGTCTGCCATCTTTGTCAAATTCTAAATCAATTCCAATGATTCCCGATTTTTTACCACCGTAAACTTTTTCATTGATGAAAATTGCTAAACCTTCAAGCCAATCGCCAAAAATACCTTCTTCGCTTGATGAAATATGAGCGTCAACAATGCCCCTAATAATTTGCTCTGCTGTCAAAACATATTTGGCTTTGAATAAATAAGGATTTTTACGTTTTAGGACTTTTGATAGTTTTAAACTGTCAAGGCTTTGAATACGTTTTTCGTGAAATGTCCCAATATTTTTCTCAACGTATTGCGATACGTCTTTCAGACTTAGTTTCTTCATATTTTTCTTTTGGTTCTAATAAATAGAGTTCAACAGGCTTCAATTGTTTTCTTACCATTTCACAGTATTCAGGAACAATGTCTATCCCGATTGAATTACGTTTCATTTTATTTGCAACACTTAAAGTTGTGCCTGATCCCATAAAAGGGTCAAGAACAGTATCGTTTTGTTTTGTAAAAAGTTTAATAAACCATTCAGGAAGTTCTTCAGGAAATGTAGCACTATGGTTTTTATTGTTACACTCTGTTGCTAAATGAAGTACATTTGTTGGGTATGCTTTGTCTCTGTCTAACCAGTTTGATATGTTTTTGCCAAAACCACTACCTACTTTTGAGTTATCGCGTATTTTGTCAGTTTCCGAAAGATTTTTTAATCTGTTTTTAGCCCAGTCTCCCATCGGAACCATTACTTCTTTTTGGTACATATTAAATTTCTTTTCCTTGTTGAATTGGAGTAGTCTTTCCCAAGAATCACGGAATCGATTTGGCCATTTTCCGGGATAAGAATTTTTTTTATGCCAAATGAATTCTTCGGTCCACAACCAACCTTGTTTACGCATTGCTATTATTAGTTCCATTACGTAAGTACTTCGTTCTCCATTAACAACTTTTTCTTTTATGTTAAGTATAAATGTCCCAGTTGGTTTCAAAACTCTCAAAAGTTGCTTCGAAATTGGTAAAAACCACTCAACATACTTGTCAGGATGCCTCCCCCCATAAGTGCTTTTTCTTTGATCTGCATATGGTGGCGAAGTTACAATTAAGTCAACTGAATTGTCTGATAGATACTTTAATTGTTTTTTACTGTCACCTAAATATATATCTGTAGTTATTTCCATTTACATATTTTTTATTCTGCAAATTTACAAAATTTTTGGTTCGGTTTTTTGGCTGTTAATAAGTAATCAAATGTCTCAATTTTGACTTGGTCTTTTTTAGCCTGAAGCATACTGTTTATATAAACAAGTTGAACTTTAAAAGTTGTACAATGTTTCCAAATATGGTGTATATTGTACAAGTTTTTGTTTTTTTATATTATTTTTTAATCAGACTTCTTAAATTATGTATAAAAAACATCCCTGAAATTAATAAGATATAGTTTCTTGGTTGCACGGGTTAGTGCTGTATAAAGCCATCGCATAAATTCAACATTTATCATTTGGTCATTAATATATCCCTGGTC
>JAIOSH010000196.1 GCA_021107685.1 Bacteroidales bacterium
ACTGATGTACCGATTGTTATATTTTTTTTGATAGGACAGAAGTTATTTTTGTTTCAAATTACAATTCTCTGTTTATCAGACAGATAGTTTTATAGGTCACCTGTATTATACGCTATCAAAATATTAATTAGAAAAAACTTTTATCACTTATTACTTAACCGAGCAAAAAACATTTTCGTCATGACGAAAAAAATATATTTCCAGTTAATTAAATATTGAAAGCTTTTAAATGGAAAAGGATAAAGAAATATTAGAAAGACTTCATGCCATTAAGGACAAAGAATGGTTAGAAATTCTAGATAAACTAACAGTATTTGTCCACTTCAAATTGAAAGGGTGGAAGATATTACGTGGAGCACATTCAGAACAGAATTTGGGTGTTGAACCAGTTGAATACTATGTTGGTGAAGCAATTGGGAAATTATTTGGTCTGAAATGGGAATGGCAGTTTGAAAAATACTCGCTTATTGAACAACTAAAAAGGATAGTTGGTAGTTTGATTTCAACAAATGTTGAAAACTATAGAAAGAAAAAAGAAAAAGTACTGCCAACTGAAAATGAAACCCTAAATGTTTTAGTTGAAAAAGTTAATGCGAATAATGAAAATGATAATGGAAACTATCAATTATTTACAGAAGCTTTAGAAAAATGCTCTCAAGATGATGAAGAATTACAACTGTATGTAATGGCATTAGATGAGTGTAATTCTTTTGATGATATGTCAATTGAATTAGGTTGGGAAAAGAAAAAACTTTATTCTCTACAACAGAAAATGACACGTAGAGTAATCAAATATTTAGAAACTAAAAAGGAACTGGTAAAATGAATAATAAAGCTGATAAAATAGATAAATTCTTTGAGTTGTCAAATGAAGCTTTTGAATCAGATAACGAATCAGTTTATGAAGATTTAGGAGTTTCAAAGGAAGACTATTTAAACAATAAACTTAAAATGATTAAGCGTTTAAAACTAAAGTCACAATCTCAATTGAATAAAGCCAAGAATGATAACATGTTAGAAAAAGCTTTGCAAAAGATTAAAAGTGTTATAGATTCGAACAATGAGGTTATTAAGCAAAGTTTAGAAGGGTTAATTTTGGCTCGCTCTCCGCAATTTCAATTTAGAAATATTGAGAAATTGGATGAATCTGATTTGAAAGAATTATTTAGCGATTTAAATGTGATTGATATAATTGAGAATTTAGAAAAATCGGATGATGTCGATAAATAAAGGTGCATTAGCGGCTCAAAAAATACTTGAAGAATTTGGCATTGAAAATCCAAATGATTTTTCTGTTGAAGATTTAATTCATGCCAGGGATATTATTCTTCAAGAGAAAAGGATTTCTAATGCAGATGGTCGTATTGTATTTGGAAAAGAGAAAACGATAATATCAATAAATTCGGAAATAAAATATACAGGCAGAAAAAGGTTTACAATGGCTCATGAATTAGGGCATTTTGAATTACATCATAATAAAAACACCCATTTAGAAGACAACTCATTAACTTTAGATTATTTCAAAAATGGAGGACAAGAATATGAAGCAAATCAATTTGCCACAGAACTTTTAATGCCAAAACCTGCCTTTATTAATTTTACACACGGGAAAGTGTTTTCACCCGAATTACTCAGGTCTATTTCAGAACATTTTCAGACAAGTATTACATCTGCGACTTTTCGATATATGGAAATAGGGCAACATCCAATTTTTCTATTTCATTGTAGAGATAAGAAGGTAATTTATTGGAAGAATTCTATAAATTATTATCGTAAAGTCAAGGAAATAACAAAATTAGAGCCGCCAAGTGATTCAGTTGCAATGGAATTTTTTATTGATGGCACTATATATAGAAAAGAAGAATCTGCTCAAGAAATACTAAAATCAACATGGTTTGAAACCGGAGAATATGATTCAGATGATGAGTATTTTGAATATACAATTGTTACAAAAAATTACAATACCGTTTTAAGTGTAGTATGGGAACAATGAATTAAATAGATAAAATTGAGTTATAATAATTTAAAAATAAAAATCATGGCTAAAAAGACTGTACCAGTTAAACCTCATAAGAGGTCAACACCATCACCGACACCAAGAAAAAATCCTAATGCACCAAAACCAGGTCCTAAAACTGTGCCTATACCACCGCATAAACGGACACCGCCTTCAAAATAGATTGGTAAGGTGAAAAGTAAAATTAATTGCTGACCCTTCGCATCCATACACATTGTCAAGTCGCTCGAAAAGCCAACCGCTCAAGCCAAAACTTGTCAAAGAGTATGGCTGCCCCCAACACATGGACAGACAGAGAATAATAAAGCACGGGCACACAATTGAGTAGGCGGCTGACGGGCAAATAACCCGCCAGTGCACCTCTCACACCACCAAGCGTACGGGTCTCGTACTTGGCGGTTCGCCAAACAGTACAGGAGCTTCTTTTCACCAAAGCACCTTGACCTTTTTTACAAAACCGTTGGCTCATCTTGGGAGTCGGTCACCCATAATAGATACTGCCAAGAAAATTGCAATTGTCCCCTCCGGACTTTCTTTTAAAATAATTAGTATTTTCAAAGAATTTTATTAACTTTGTCATTCAGGGCACACACAATAAATAAACTGTATTAAAACGAAGTTTATTACGACCGTTATATGCCATACGACAAAAGAAACAGAATTGAAAAGAAGAAAACTCAAAAAAGGTAAATATTAAATACCTTTACAAAATGTTTTATAGAAGAAAAATAATACTTGCCTTATTACAACTTTTTGACGGCAAATTAGAAAAAATAAGATTACAAAAACTGTTGTTTTTATTTACTCAAAGACAACAACAGTCTGCTTATGACTTTATTCCTTATAAATTAGGTTGCTATTCTTATTCAGCAAATGCAGACTTAGGAGCTATGTCTAAAAAAGGACTTTTAATTGAATATAGTAAAAGTTTTGAAAAAGCAGATAAAACAAACTACTTAAAAACGCTTAAAGCAACTGACTTAAAACTCATACTGGAAATTCAAAAGATATATGGTAACATGAGTAGTAATGCTTTAATGAAACATACTTACATTAATTTTCCTTATTGGGCTGTTAAAAGTGAAGTTGTCGGAAATATTCTTTCAAAAACAGAACTTGATAAAGTAAAAAAAAGCTACCCAAAAAGTGATAAAACAATTTTATTTACTATCGGTTATGAAGGAATATCGTTAGAAGAGTATTTGAATAGATTAGTAAAAAATGATGTTAAAATATTAGTAGATGTTAGACAAAACCCATTAAGTATGAAATACGGTTTTAGCAAAACGCTACTAAAAAGATACTGTGAAAGTTTAGGGATCAAGTATATGCACTTTCCGGAAGTTGGAATACATGGCAACCAGCGACAAGAACTAAAAAACCAAAGTGATTACGACAATTTGTTTTTAATTTATAAAAAAGAAATCTTAACTAAAACTACAGCAACTCAAATAAATATTTTAAACCTGTTAAAAGAACATAAACGAATTGCTCTCACTTGTTTTGAAGCTAATATTTGCCAATGTCACAGAAAACATTTAGCTGAATCAATTGAATCTTTAAATGGATTTACTTATAAAGTAAAACATCTTTAGAATGGCATTAACAAAAGTCTTAATAACGGTAAAAACGTATCCAACCATTTCAAGTAAATATGATGAATTAGTTTGTACAGCCGGATTTCGTGAAGATGGAACATGGATTAGAATTTATCCTGTACCTTTTCGAAAAAAATCATACAATGAACAATACAAAAAATACGATCGGGTTGAACTAGACTTAGTAAAAAATAAAAGTGATTTCAGACCTGAAAGCTATCGCCCATATTCTCACGATAGTGAAATAAAAGTCATTGAACACTTAGATACTAAGAATTATTGGGCAGAAAGAAAGAAAAATGTTTTAGGAAAAGTTCATTACAATCTTTCAGAACTGATTGTAGAAGCAAAAGACAAAAACATTTGCACTTCCTTAGCTGTGTTTAAACCAACAGAAATATTAGACTTTAAAATAAAGGAAGTAGATCGTGAATGGGACAAAAATAAATTGGAAAAACTTGATGCAGAAAGAATGCAAATGAATTTATTCACACAACCGGAAAACCCATTTGAAGTTGTCCAAAAATTGCCATATAAATTCACTTATGTTCTAATAGATAATCAAGGAAAAAAAAGCCGAATGATGATAGAAGATTGGGAAATAGGACAACTTTACTGGAATTGCTTAGCAAAACACAAAGGTGATGAGGATAAAGCGGTTAAGGATGTTAGAAAAAAGTACTTTGATGATTTTGCTAAAACCAAAGATTTGTATTTGTTTTTGGGAAGTACTCAATTGCATCACTTTGTTTCTAATAATCCATTTATGATTATCGGAACTTTTCATCCTAAAAAAGAACTTCAAACAAGCCTATTTTAATCAACACAGAATAAGTGGATATAATTTTGTATATTTGTAAAAAAAATATAATGATTGGAAAGGAAAAAATATCAGAGGTAAAATTAGAATTATTCAGATACATTGATAATCTGGAAAAAAATAAATTGTTACAAATTCATAAGTATTTAATACAAAATACTTATGAAACGGAAACTGATTTTTGGACTACTTTAAACGAGTGGCAAAAAAATGATATTGAAGCCGGACTGACTGATTTGGAACAAGGGAAAAAAAGAAGTTTTGATGAGGTAATGTCAAAATATGAATAATGAGGTACGAGGTGACAATTTCGGAAAGGGCCGAAAAAAATTTGGATAAGGTGTTTGAATATTTGGCGGATAATTGGCCTGTAAAAGTAAAAAATGATTTCAAAGTCAATCATTTGCGCCAAAATCCATAAATTCATTATTCGTTAATCGGTGTTCGATATTCAATTTTTCACTATTTATTTCCAACATATTCGATGAATTTATTAATCTTTAACCAATATCTTAGGTTCCATCATATCCATTATAGCATATTTAATACCTTCGCGCCCCAGTCCCGAATTTTTAATGCCTCCATAAGGCATGTGGTCAACTCTGAAAGTAGGAACATCATTGATTATTACACCTCCAACATTTAAATTATTAAAGGCATAATTCATTTCATTAATATTGTTTGTAAAAACTCCTGCCTGTAAACCGTAACTACTATTATTAACGTATTCAACAGCATTATCAAAATTATCAAAAGGCTCTAATGTAACCACAGGTCCGAAGACTTCGTTTGAGCAAACTTTCATTTTATTATGAGTATTAGTCAAAACTGTTGGCTCAAAATATGTTCCTTTTCTTTTGCCTCCGCATAGTATTTTTGCTCCGTCTTTAACAGCTTCACTCACCCATTGCTCTACTCTTACAGCATTCTCTTTATCTATCATTGATGAAATATCGGTTTGCGGGTCAAGAGGGTCTCCTGCTTTAATTAATTTTATTTCTGAAATAAACTTTTCGGAAAATTCATGAAAAATCTTTTGTTCAACATAAATTCGTTGTGTATGAATGCAGACCTGTCCTGAATAAGCAAATCCCCCGAAAATACATCTTTTTACGGCATTTTCAATATTACAGCTTTCAGTAATAACAACTCCTGCATTACCGCCAAGTTCCAATACAACTTTCTTTTTACCTGCTTCTTTTTTCATTTTCCAGCCCACCTGTGGAGAACCGGTAAAGCTTAGTAATTTAAATCGCTCATCAGTAACCAATTGATTTCCTGTTTTTCTATCCATTGGTATAATAGAAACTGCTCCTTTTGGTAATGCGGTATTATCTATGATTTCAGCTAATTTTAGTGTTGATAAAGGAGTAGAAGTAGATGGTTTTAAAATTATAGGACAAGCGGAAGCTATGGCTGGAGCAATTTTATGAACTGCCAGGTTTAATGGGAAATTAAATGGTGATATTCCTGCAACAAGTCCTACAGGGAAATATTTTACCAAACCCTCCCTGCCTTCCCCAGCCGGAGTCCAATCCAGATTTATATATTCCATTGGAAGCCTTTTTGATTCTTCTGCTGCAACAATAAATGTTTGAATTGCCCTGTTGATTTCACCTAAGGCATATTTCCACGGCTTGCCGGATTCTTTACATAAAATTTCCGCAAATGATTCCTTTTTATTTTTTAATTCATCTGCTATTTGCATCAGAATATCATATCTTGCATAAGATGGTAATTCCTTTAATTTTTTTTCTGATAATATTGCTTTATTAATTGCTAATTCCAGGTGATATGGCGAGGCTAAGTATGTTTCGGCAAAAACTTCATTATTATATGGATTTTTTATCTTAATAATATTCTCAGTATTTATAAATTCACCGCCTATATAAATTTTGTATTTATTCATCATATTATTTTTTTGGTTTTCAAAGATACTATATTTAGTATAAAATAAAAAAGGGGCATAAAAGCCCCTTTTGAAGATTACAAATATTTTTTTACTCAATGGCAATCCTTTTAATAATCAAACCTTTGTTCGTTTCAATATGAATTAAATAAATACCTGATTTTAATTTTGAAGTATTTATTTGAACAATTTTTTCATTCATATTTTCATAATAAACTTTTTGCCCGATATAATTAATTATTTTGATTTCCGAAATATTATTATCGGATTTAATATTTATAATGCTTGTTGCAGGATTTGGATAAACCACAGTATTATCAATATTATAATCTTTAATATTAGTAATTACGTCAACAGTAACAGTATTTGATGGGCCTGATTCTCCTTCATCATAAAGAGCAGTTACATAATATTCATAAACACCACCCGAAAGTCCCAGATCATCATAAAACAGGTCTGTTACTAATGAAGTGTTTATCTGACTGCCATCACGATAAACATTATAACCGAGTAATGCTTTATTAGGACTAAATATTGTATTAGGGGATAAGGAAATAGGTCCTTTAGAAAGAGTTCCTGTATTTTCATAAACAGTAGTGTTTGTAATTGGCTTGGCAACAGATTTTCCATTTGTTGAACTTTGCACCCAGCCCTGTAAATTCCAGTTATAGTCCAAACCTAATCCGGACATAGGCTCCCAGGTTGTACCATTCATTGATATCATATCACCATAACCGGCAATAGCAGGGCCTGCATCAGCACCTGCAGGGTATGCACCATATGGATGATTTGAAATTTTATAACCAAACCATAGTTCTGTTGATGCATCTATTTGTACAGGACTGTCTAAAACAATCTCGTTCCAATCTTCAAAAGTCAAACCTGTAAGTGTCTGGTCTAAAACAAGTGTACCTGCATTAGCACCGGTCCAGACTTTAAGAATATAACCTGTTGCCGGGTCAACAGGATATAAACTGACTTTAGTAAGATATTGCCCGTCATAAGAGCTTAAACTTGCTTGATCCCACCGCGAAGCAACAAAAAAAGTATGTCCACTCACAAGACCAACACTTGTGTAATTTACTCCATCATCCCAATGTATCCATTCTCCTGTTCCGCTACCTGGCGGTTCCCATGTTAAGTGAACATCATTTCCGGTAACGCTTGCTTCTAAATTTACAGGAGGTGATAAAAAAGAAGTAATTATAACAGTACAGCATATAGGATCAGATTCACCTTCATCATAAACT
>JAIOSH010000367.1 GCA_021107685.1 Bacteroidales bacterium
TCGGCACCATACATTTATATCCCTGTTCGGGTATATTATCCGGCACTTGTGAGCCGTTTCCTACATTAGGTATCCAAATATCATTTTTATCAGGATTGGCAACCTGTCCATCCATATTAAAGTCGCCTGCTTTATAACCAATATGCCCTGATTGTATAGCCCAAATATCATTTTTATCAGGATTTCCGATTTGTCCGTTAGCATCACCATCACCACCTATCATTCCCCAAATATTTGCAGCAATTTCCTTATGTCCGAAAATTCCTCCATAAGTCTGGTCTGCTCCTGCAGTAAAATCATAAGTGTAAACACCTCCTGTTTCTATTAGAGCATTAGCCGACATAACACCGAGATGATTTCTGTGCCAGATTACAACAAATAAATTATGAATGATTGAATGATTGAATGATAGAATGGAAGAACCATCCAAACCAACAATTGAACCGTCATTAAGTATAAAGGCAGCCTGTTGAGCAATAATGGAATCAGAAGTTGCTGTTGAAGCATTCCCTGTTGTTTCCCGAAGCTCTACTAATACCCAGTCAACAATATTATTATTCGGTATAGTAGCCACACTTTCAGTACCTGTATAATTCCATGGAGAAATATTGAAAGGCTGAGATAAAGGCACATAACCTAAAAGATTCAAAAAATTATTCATATTAGTACCATTAAAAGGACCTTCAAGAAATTCCTTTATGTTAAGAGATGTTGCACTAATAACTTCAAGTGTTACAGGAATAGTTTTCACCGGATTAACAGGGTCATTGCTATTAATTATAATTTCTGCATTATAAGTACCTATATTTAGACCGGTAGCATCAAAATGAACAGTTACATCAACAGAGCCACCATTAGGAGGTACTATGCCTGAACCATTATTTGTAATACTTAACCAAGTATATGTTACAACATCATCCATTTCCATAGCATAGAATCTGTCAACAGGAGTACCTTGAGCAATTCCGCCTAAAACTACTTTTCCAGGAACAAGATCTGTTGCAAAAAATGCTCCGCCATTTACCTGACTTGTAGAGCCTGTTAATAATGGAACCTGATATGAAATCCCTGTTAAGGTTTGTGTATAAATATCATATTCATAGAAACTTGTCTGGGGTTCTCCCGACCTGTCATGTATCCACAGACGGTTTGTACGGTCATCATAAGCTAAACCATAGACATTTGTTAAGCCGGGACTACTAAGTGTTCCATATTGAGTACCGGTAGCATCAAATTCAATAATATCGGTAGTCCAGTTACAGCAATAGAAATGACCGTTTGTAGGATTGTAAGCCACTGCTCTTAAACAACCTAATCCTAAATTACCTGTAAATTGTGTTGTAACATTTCCATTAGAAGGCTCAATTTTATAAAACCCATTTTCATCTCCCGCATAAAGATTTGTTCCGTCAAATGCCATATCTCTCATTCCCCAGCTTGTTGAAGTACCCTGGTCATAAGTATCTATAAGATTGCCTGAAATATCGAATTTGTAAAGTTTGTTTGCACCACCGCCAGTAATCCATATATATGTTCCATCAAATCCGCAGCCAAGAATACCACCATCACCTGTCGGCGTTTGAACATCAAAATCAATAAGTATATCTCCTGCAACATCAGGTGGAGAAAATCCGATTGGTTTATAAGGTGAAAAGTCGGCAGTAGTGCTGGTTTCATTATGTTCAACTATGGTGCCGAGATTTAAGATTGATTTGAAATCTGAAAATTTTGTAATATAGCTAATATCACAGTTATAATTCAGTTCACCATTTCCTGTATTTGAAATTTGCATAATTTCATCGGCATTAGCATCAATGTGAAGAGTTTTATAAAAGTTCAACGGGTCAACGACAATAAAAGGAGTTTCATTAAAGATAGGAGGAAAAATAATATAATCTATCCAGGCACAGTCAGAGCCTGCGCTTACAGAATAATCCTTATTATATACCCATTTGAAAGTATGGCTGCCTGTTGAGACAGGATAACTTACTTCGCTCCAGGCAACTGTACCTGACCAAGCGTATAGAAGTGTACCGTCAATCCAGAATTCTAAGTAATCGTAATCCGGTTCTGAAGAAACTTTTCTAAAAAAAGAGATATTACCGGCAGTTGTAACTTCAAGAGTTATTAAAAGTTGAGAAGATTGATTATGATAAATGGAGCCTGATTTAGCACAATAGACGCCTTCATAAGGGTCTTCTGTAACAACAGACCAGTTTGCATTTCCGCCAAAAGTCCATGGGAAGCGGGAAAAATCGCCTGTTTCCCAATCTTCAAAAATAAGACCTACTGTTATATTTAAATCAAAATTATTAGTGTATGTTCCACCATTTGAACTTACAAACAAATCAATGATTTCGTTGTGTCCGATTGGTGTTAACGGATCTGCTGATATTGTAAATGTACCGTTGGCAGATTCATATTGGGCAATATTTCCAAAGTCTGCATAAGGATCAACAAGTGTGATATACTGAGATGTTAAAATTAATTCTCCTGTAACATTTTCAGCAGTAATGTCACCGTTGTTTCGCAGTGTAACAATAATATCCGCTGTTTCGCCCGGGTCAAGTATGCCATTGTTATTTCCATTTGAATCATTAATATAATAATTATATAATGTGAGATATATTCCTGAAACAGGTTCTAATGCTTTAATTGCATCCAGGTCAAAGCCTGCATCAGGAGCAGTTGCTGTGCCATCTCCATCATCAAAAATTTTAATAAATTGAGCTTCGGTCAGATTTGCATTAAAAAGGTCAAATTCTGTTGTTCCGGTTCCTGTTCCAAGACTTAGCCATGGTCCATCAATAGTTTGTCCTGCATAACAAGTATATCCTTCGGGTGAAGAATCACCTTCATAAACAATAAAATCATTTCCAGGTCCGTCAACAATCGGATATTGCATATCTACTACTACCCAGCCGTTTTTGCCAATGGAATAATTTATATTATCAGGAGCTCCAATTATTGCAGGAGTATTTCCTTCATCAGCAGTATTATTATTAGGAATTTGAGAACTGGAAATTTTGTAAATATACTGACCATCTTCAGGTTGTAGCTGAAAATCTGTTACTGTTGAACTGTTAGCCGTTACTGTTACATTATCTATTGTCTGTGTTTCATAGCCATTAGCTACAATAGTAATTGAATAAGTGCCTGGCAAAACATATTTATGATAATCTCCGGCAGTCGGATCCGAATATGTAGGAAAATAATCATTAATAAATACGGCTGCTGCAACAGGGTTACTTGTATTAGCATCAGTTACAA
>JAIOSH010000104.1 GCA_021107685.1 Bacteroidales bacterium
CTGAAAAATGGCATCATTTTTCTTAATGTCCTTTGCAATCAGTTTATCAACTTCCAATTTAAATTGCTTCAACTGGTCAGCTACAATAGTATTTAAAGCTATCATTGGTTTTCCGCAATTAGCAGAAGAACCAACAGCACGAAATTCAAATTTATTCCCTGTAAATGCAAAAGGTGATGTACGGTTTCTGTCAGTATTATCTAAAAGAATTTCCGGTATTTTAGGAATATTAATATTTAGTTCATTTCCATTATTAGTATTAAATTTGCCTTTTTTACTTTTTCTTTCAATCTCATCTAAAGTTTTAGTTAATTGCGAACCGATGAACACCGATATTATTGCAGGTGGAGCTTCGTGAGCACCAAGTCGGTGGTCATTACCGGCAGAAGCAATGTGAGCACGTAAGAGGTCTGCATAATTATCAACAGCTTTAATTATATTAACTAAAAAAACAAGAAATCGGAAATTTGATTTGGAAGTTTTGCCTGGGGTAAGTAGATTTTCGCCTGTATCAGTCATTAACGACCAGTTATTATGTTTTCCCGAACCATTAATACCCTTATAAGGCTTTTCATGAAGTAAGACCTGGAAATCATGCCTTTTACCTATTTTTTCTAATAAGTGCATAAGTAATTGATTATGGTCAACTGCCAGGTTTACTTCCTCATAAACAGGAGCACATTCAAATTGATTGGGTGCAACTTCATTATGTCGGGTTTTAACAGGGATACCAATTTTATGTGCTTCAATTTCAAAATTTTTCATAAAATCTATAACACGTTCATTTATAATTCCAAAATAATGGTCGGAAAGTTGTTGATCTTTAGCTGATGCATGTCCGAAAACAGTTCTTCCTGTCAAAGCCAGATCAGGCCGTGCATAATATAATGCTGAATCAACAAGGAAATATTCCTGCTCCCAGCCTAAAGTTGCATAAACCTTATTAATATTTTTATCAAAGTATTTACAAATATCAGTAGCCGCTTCATCAATACGGGAAAGTGCTTTGAGTAAGGGGGTTTTATAATCTAAGGCTTCACCTGTATATGCAACAAATATTGTAGGGATACAAAGTGTATTATCCATAATAAATGCACAAGATGTTGGATCCCAAGCTGTATATCCTCTTGCTTCAAAAGTGTTCCTTAAACCACCGCTCGGAAAACTTGATGCATCCGGTTCCTGTTGTATCAACTCATTGCCATGGAAGTTTTCTATTGCTTTACCTTCTTCAACAGGATTGATAAAAGCATCATGTTTTTCTGCTGTTGCTCCTGTTAGAGGATGAAACCAGTGCGTATAATGTGTAGCTCCTTTGCTTATTGCCCATGCTTTGAGCGAGGATGCAATCTGGTCTGCAACCTTTCTGTCAATTTTTTCTCCTTTTTCAATTGCATTGATTACTTTCTCATAGGCTTCTTCTGTAAGAAATTCACGCATCGCACTTTTGTTAAAAGTGTTTTCTCCAAAATAATCTGATATTTTTTTATTTGGATAATCTACATGTTTTTTTTGCCTTGATAAAGTTACTTCTATAGCTTTAAATCTGATATTAGTCATTTTTGTTAATTATTTTTTTCTTTTTAAAAATTATTAATAAACCTGCAAATGTAAATAATCCATTTAGAATTAATAGTTCAAAACCAAATTTATATCCATTAAATAAAATTTCTGAATTTTCACTTAGTAAATAGCAAATAAAAGGTGAGACAAATGCTATGATCGGCACATATTTATCTTTTACATTAAATTTAGTAAATAAACCAAAAGAAAATAAACCGAGCAAAGGTCCATAAGTATATCCTGCAATTGTGAATAATTTTGCAATAATAGCCTGGTCATTTATAGCACGAAATCCTACAATGATAAATAATATCAATGTTGCAATAGAGAAATGTACAAGATATCTTATTTTGATTTTTTGTTTTTCAGACAGATATTTTCTTTTCTCAAAATTTAAAAAATCTATGCTAAAAGAAGTAGTTAGAGCCGTTAATGCACTATCTGCACTGGAATAAGCTGCTGAAATCAGACCTATTATAAAGACAATCCCTGCGAAAGAACCTAAATATTTTAATGCAATTGTCGGAAAAAGATTATCAGAAGTACCCTGAATGTCAATCCCTAACGAATTTGAATAAATTAATAAAGCTGCTCCAAGGAATAAAAACATCAAATTAACAGGAACCAATATCCAGCTTAATGTCAGCACATTTTTTTGAGCATCCTTTAAATTCCTGCAACTAAGGTTCTTCTGCATCATATCCTGGTCTAATCCTGTCATTACTATTGCAATAAATGCTCCGCTGAAAAATTGTTTCAGGAAAAAACGTTTATCCTGCCATTCTAAAAAAAACATTTTTGAATAATCTTTTTTTATAATCAAAGAAGATAAATCAAAAAAATTCATATTCATTTCTTTAATAATAATGATAACTGAAAATATAACTGCTAATAGCATAAAAGTTGTTTGCAGCGTGTCGGTCCAGACTATTGTTTTTATTCCGCCTTTATAAGTGTATAATAGAATTAGAAGTATGAAAACAGCTACTGTTGCTGCAAAAGGTACGTTCCATGCATCAAAAACAAATATCTGTAAAACATTAACAACTAAAAACATTCTGAATGATGCTCCGATTATTCTGGATAATAAAAAATAAAAAGCACCTGTTTTGTATGACCAGAAGCCAAAGCGATTTTCGAGAAAAGTGTAAATAGATGTAAGTTTCAGGTTATAATAAAGTGGTAATAATACTTTTGCAATAATAAAATATCCGAGCAGGTAGCCGATAACCACCATCATATATGAAAATTGAGTTGAACCGACCCATCCCGGAACAGAGATGAAAGTTACTCCTGAAAGTGATGCTCCTATCATTCCATAGGCAACAATATACCAGGGAGAAACCCTGTTGCCTACAAAGAATGTTTCATTATCCGATTTTTTTGATGTAATCCATGAAACAATAAATAATAATATTGTGTAAGCTATTAAAACAAAAAATATTATGTGGGGACTCACTTGGGTTTATTTGAATAAATAATATTTTGCAAAAATAAATAAAAGTGGGATATTTTTTAATTATTTTGTTTTGTTATATAAACTATTAATTTGGACTTCATAATTATCACAAATTTACAATGTTAAAAATTCAAAATAGTTATTTTTTTGCTTTTTATTTTTTATATGTTATTATGTAACAATATGTTATGGGGGGATTTTGCACTTTTGATTATTATGCTGCTTTTTTTCCTAATTTCTATGGGTAACACTCTAAATTTTATTGTTGAACCCTTTTAGGGTTCTATAATGTGATTTTTACTTTTTGTCCACAGGTTTCACCTATGTCTATTCACGTTTAACCACTTCGTGGTTTGCTCATGCATGAGACTTATTACACAATCCTGAAAGGATTGAACATGATTAGCCCTGTACTGTATCTTCTCACGTTTAACCACTTCGTGGTTGGCTCATGTATGAGATTTATTACACAATCCTGAAAGGATTGAAAATGAATAGCCCTGTACGAAGTGCAGGGAAAACAAAATAGCATTTAAAAAGAACCCTAAAAGGGTTCAATAAATTGAGGCTAAATATTTTCCCTTCCTTTGTTTTATTAAATGCTCATTGAATTTTCAATTTGTAATTATTATTCTAATGCTAACAATATCTAATATTTTGAATAATTTTTACAGCTATTTATGTCTTTTTGTAATTTTTTAATTGTTGATTGTCTAATTGTTATGAAGTTCAAATTAAAAAGTTATATAAAGGAATTAGTATTAATATCAATTTAGGTTTATACGATTTTTCGGCTTTTTATTTTTGAATTGTATATAAAGTATTTAGCTATATCTGTTTATTATTTTGTATTTGTTGATGCTGTTTTTTTTCGGGACTATCGTTTTGCTGTTCACATGACATTACTATCAATATTTATAAACCATACTGAGTCAAGATGGTCAGGTGGAACCGATGGAGAGGTCTCTATCTCTTATGTTGATGAGTATTTTGTGATTTAGTAGTTTATCTTATCGCCCGAATCGTTGTTTTCCCGTCTATATTGCTCTTCGATCTCTTTGGATAAACCATTAAAGTCTGGAAAGACCGTAGAGTGAGTTATCCCCATTGAATTCAATTGATTAAGTATTTTGGGAGTGCAATCTTTGTCAATTTTAATCTTAAATAGATAGTTTTTTTCGACTAAGGAATCCTTAAAGAGAGTATCCATACCCTCATTTAGAATGCCTTGAATTGTGAAACAACTTTTCTGAGCACTTATTCTCCTATCAATATGCGAAGATGCTATTGCAATCGGTAAGTTGATATTATGCTTTTCATTATCATCACCTATACCAAAAACTGTAGTAAAATAATTAAGAAAAATGTCTGAGAAAGGTAATTGAATTTTTCTGCTTTTAACTGAAACTGAATTTAGCTCCAATGGGTTTAACACCCATACGACAGGATTTTTATCTTTTTCTTCTACATCGTAGAAATCAAGAGCAAAATATAGTGCAATAAGTGAACTCTCAGTCCAATCAAGCAGCCTAGTTGGCAAACCATAATGTTGCATAAGAAATAACCAATCACAATCATCTGGGTTTGTTGGTGTTTCTCCAAGTGATAGGGCTTTTCTACAGAATGTTTGAACCATTTCATTTTCGTCATATTTGTATCGCCTATAAAGCTTTGGCTTAAGTTCTTTATCAACCGGTTGACCTCTGAACCATATAAATCTTGGTTTTTCCCAAGAAGAAATATTTTCGTCAATATATTCCAAGTATTCTTCAATTTTTGTTATTTTCATATACAACCTCAATAAAAGCTGACTAACATATTATTAAGCTACAAATATCCGTAAAATATATTAAATATGCAAAAAAATATAATGTACAGCCTCTTTATAAATAAAATAAAGTATAAAAATATACAGCAAAACGTAAGTGTGCCACGATGCTGAGGTAATCCAGTAGGTGAAAATCCTTCCAGGGCAATTGACTGTTCACCCTGAAGAAAAGCGGACAGATAACTCCATGAGTAGGATGCTGAAGCTTCGTTCTTTCAAATCACCAAGCCGCAATGCTAAAGCGTGCTCTCGTAGTAGCTTCGAGAAGTGTATCTGTAGAATTGGGGAGCGTTTTGCCGCTCGCGAACCCTGTCACACTGCACGGACAACCAGTCGTCCCAATCTCCGCAACCCCCCGCCCCCCCCGCCCCCCC
>JAIOSH010000359.1 GCA_021107685.1 Bacteroidales bacterium
AAACGTACATTAATATTAACTTCTCAGGGAAAATTGACTGTTTTATTAAATAAATTTTTCCCGGGTTTTATGGATAAAATGGTTTATAATCACATGGCAAAAGAATCAGATTCTCCTTTTAAATAAATTTTTTTTAATTTTTTTTCATAAAACATATCTTTTAATCTATATATATAATTTTAACTGTATCAATTAATTACGGAGTTGCAATAATATATTTTACATTCTTTAGAAAAAAATCCCTTTTTTAGAATGTTTCTTAATTGTGGAAAAATTTGGTTTTTTAAAAATAAGTATTTATATTTGCTCTCTTTTTCCATTTTTATAAAAAAATATACAAATATTAACTGAAAATATTAATATAAACATCTGATTATAAATAGCCTATACGAGATAGGGGTTTCCTGAGGTATTTATAAATAATAATAAAACCTAATTATTAACATAAATAAACTTAATTATTAATTTAAAAAGGAGTCATTATGAAAAAACTGTTTCTCTCTTTGATGGTTTTAACCATCATGTCAATGTCGTTATTTGCGAGTAACGACTTAGTACCTTTAGATAAGGTAAAAGTAATAGCCGACAGAAATGCTGCGGCTTTATGGGGAGATGTTTCCCCTGCTCAACCAATAGCCTATTATTCATCTAAAGATGAAATAATCGGCTATCGTTTTAATTATGCTATTGAAAAAAAATTCCCTGCAAAACAATCTCTTTTTAAAGAATGTGAGCAAGCATTAAATGACGGAGATAAATCCAAGCAATGGGGTATTGATGAATACGGGAATATTTTTGTGAGTGCAAGGAAAAATATATCTGTTATACAGGATTTTTCAAAAGCATTATCTCCTGAATATGCAATGGGATTTAAACTTGAAAATCTTGCTAAGGAAAAGCTCGGTTCAAACATTAATCTTCACAAAGTATATTATATCAATTTTCAAAATCAATGGTTTTGTTACAGCAATGGAACTGAAGAAATCTATATTAATGTATTTCCTTATGAGCAAGTAGTATCAAAAGAAAAATTTATGGAAATTGTTTTACCATTAGAATTCTTTTGTTCTACGGGTGATTTTGAAGAAGAATGGAATGATTACCTGAACAATAATATGGTTTCAGGTAAAGCACAAGTATGGATAAATAATCACGATGGATATTGTAAGTTTTACGACTGGAGCTATGGTTGTTCACCTTGTGCTGCCGCAATGCTTGTATCATATTGGGATTTTAATTCTATTAATACCTCAAGTAATTATGCAAAGTTAATTGACTGGCATTTTCAGCGATGGGATGGAATTCAGGGAGAAACTGATTACCAGGTTCCAAATGCAAACAGGGAATTAGCAATTGCTATGGACACTGATACTGTTTCAAGCGGTGGTACTGCAAGAGTAGATATTGCACCGGGATATGCATCAGTGTGTAATACAACTAATGGTTATAACTTCACTTGTACTCATCATGACCACGGAACGGATTATGTTTGGTATTTTAATAATATTATTAGTGAGGTTAATGCAAGCAGACCTGTTCATATTAGTATTCCCGGACATTCTGAATGTTGTGTTGCTTATGATGCTGCTACTAATCAAATAGGTGTTCATAACACTTGGTGGTCAGGTGTACAATGGATAAACAGAACTCAACTTCAAAGAACTTATACAATTGTTCCTGGCGGAGCTATGGGTCTTGCAGTAAATATTGAACATCCTATAGGAGATACTCAATATAATCATAATGGTAGTGGTGAAACTTTTTCTGCAGGTGATGTTTATGAAATAAAATGGGATTATGATTATTCTTCAGGTTCTTATGTAAGATTATATTATAGTATAAATGGTGGTTGGAATTGGAGTGCAATAACTTACAATACACCAAATGACGGAAAATATGATTGGGTAGTTCCATCAAGTATCAATTCAAGTACATGTAGGGTTTATGTTGGTGCATATAGCTCAGGTGGTACTTTTTCAGGTTCTGATGCAAGCTTTGGTAACTTTAAGATATATTCAGGCGGTTCAATTCAAACTCTTGGAAGTGATTCAAAAGTAAATACAACAACCGACCCTGATTATTACCAGTTTATAAATAATTATAGTACATGGTGCGCCGTAGGTGTTAGAAACAATACTGCCGGCGAAAACTGGAGTATGATTATGTACACAAATAATTCCTTTACAACTGAACTTGTATCTTCTACATATACCTATCCTGTGGATTTTGTTGTAATGGACGGTCATCATTCTCCATCACAATTAAGAGGTATAAAAGCATACAGGTATAGCGGTTCTAACACTGCATCGGTTGAGTATGAAGATTATAATGAGACTCTAAGTATTGGAACAAACAGCGATTCTTGGCCTGCAGGAGATGTGGTTGAGATGTACGATGTATATCTTACTCCCGGCACTTATTCATTCGATTTAGTATTTAACAGTGGTACTGCTGATCTGGATATTGCTTTATTCGGCTCTTCAGGCTCTGCTTACTATGGTAACAGACAGGATTATCTCGCACGTTCAATTAATTCAGGCGGCGGAGTTGACGAGTCATTTTCATTTACTGTTACAAGTACTGATTATTATGGATTTTGCGTTTGGGCTAATGATGCCAATTCCGCAACTTATGATATAATTATACAAACACCGGGTACATGGACAGGAGCTGTTAGTAATAGCTGGCATAATACCGGTAACTGGTCTGCAGCTACAATACCTGATGCCTCAATAGACGTAACTATTCCTAATGTTACAAATAAACCTTGGATTTATGCTGCCGATGCATATTGTAATAATATTGTAATTGAAGCAGGCTCAGGTAATTATTTAAGGGTTTATGATGAAACTTTAACTGTTTCCGGTAATATGACTATTCATAGTCAATTAATGATGGACCACAATGATGGTGTGATAACAGTTGAAGGTGATGTAAATTGGGAATCAGGATCTACTGCTTATTTCCCTTCTAGTACTGTATTTTGGGTTCATGGTGACTGGAACTTTGAAATCGGAGCTAATGCACAACTGGCAAATGGTTATGTTGATTTTACAGGATCAGGTCATTCATATATCAGATGTTACTCTTCATCATGCTCTTTTAATAATATAGTATCTTATAAAAGCGGAGGCGATTGGTTAAGCATAAGTAATCTTTCCACACAAGCATGTTATATAAATGGACATATTTATATTCAGCCAAATGCACTTATGTATATTGTTTCAACTCATCCTGTATATTTACAAGGAAATTTATATAATAACAGTGAATACTATTTTAATTCCGGTGAATTTATTCTTGATGGGTCTAATCAGTTAATTCATGATAATCCTGCTTATGTAACAAACGGGAATTTTAATAATCTGACCATAAGCTCAACTGTAAGCACTTCAATAGACCAGGATATTTATGTTTTAGATAATTTATTAATTGAAAGTGGTTCACTTATTACAAATAATTTTGATATTGAAGTAGGCGGAGACTGGACAAACAATGTCGGTACTGCCGGTTTTAATGAAGGAACAGGGAGAGTTATTTTCAATGGTGGAAATTATCATCAATATTGTTCAAATGAAACGTTTTACGAACTCGAAGTTGATAAAGCATCTGGAGGAGCTTTCAGAGTGGATGGAACAACAGTTGCCTGTACCGGATATGACTGGACAGCAGGAGCTATTGATGTTCTTTCAGGTAGCTTTACTGCTGATGATTTGATGAACAATGGAATTTACGGCGCCTATTATGTTAACCCCGGCGGTGTAATAAATCTTGCTAACCCCGGTGGTTGGATTGATCTGTGCGGTGACCTGTATATATACGGTGGTAATATGAATGTTTATGGTGGTAGCATGAGAAGTTATTGGCCTTATTCTAATAATGCTTCTATAACTATGACCGATGGAATCTTGGATTTTAAAGATCAGGGTATATTAATTTATAACACAGCACTTACCTTAACTGATAATATTACAGGAGGTACTATCAGAACTGTTGGTGGATTTGCTGCTGAAAGAGCGGATTTTACTCCAACTGCCGGAATAATAGAATTATACGGGATAACTGATGCAAGTATTGGTACTATAAATGGTTCAAGTTTGAATGATGTTACTATTAATAAAGTTGCAAAAGACGGGGCTACAAAACCTTCTAAATATTTATTTTATGATGAAAGAACAGGTGAAACTCTTGGTGATGGTTCAGAAGCTAATACAATCACATTATATAGTGATTTGGATGTCAATGGCGACCTGTTAATAAGTAATGGTTCTTTAAGTTCAAATAGCTGGGATATTTACCTTGCAGGTAACTGGACAAATAATGTAGGCACAGCAGGATTTGATGAAGGAACGGATATTGTGTATTTTGATGGGGCAGGCGCAGGTGATATTAATACTACTGAAACATTTTACAGATTGACTTTGAATAAAACATATACCGGCTACACAGCCCTTGAATTATTTGATGATGTTGTTATTTTAAATGACTTAATAATAACAGACGGTACAATGGAATTGAACAACCCTGCTGATCTATATGTATATGATGATTTGCTTATTCAAGCAGATGCAGGATTGAATGCAAATGATACTTATGGTCCTAATATTTACATTGCTGATAACTGGGTAAATTATAATACCGGTTATGCAACTACTTATGGATTTTACCCGGGTAATTATTCAACAGTTACATTCATGGGTTCAACTGATCAATTTTTATCAACAAATGCAGCAATTGAAGATTTTAATAATGTAGTAATTAATAAATCAGCAGGTCAATTCAGATCTAATGACAATACTCAGATTTATGGAAATCTTACTATTACAGACGGTGAATGGAATGATAATGTTTCATCTTTGACACATTACTGGCATGGAGATGTTTCTGTTTCAGCTATTGGAGGATGGTACACTTCAGGTAATCATAACACTGTTGTATTCAAAGGTACAGATGACCAAACTTTTGAATATTTACATCCCGGAGTAGGATATTACTATAATGTTACAGTTGATAAAACCAGTGTTAAAGATAATATGAATCTTTCTTCAGATGAAGGAGAAATCATAGCAAATATGAAACAAAGCAAAGGCGCAAAAGCCATGACTGTTACATTACTTACAGATATGGATATCCAAAATAATGGAACCTTGCTTATTGGAGAAGGTACTCTTGATTTAAATGGAAACACATTCAAGTGTAACGGAAGTGTTACTGTTGAAAATGGCGGTACATTAACAGTTGATAGTAATGCCGAGTTATGGGTAGGTGGCACTTATACATTAGAAGTTCAAAGTGGTGGAACATTAGAGGTTATAGGTACGGCCGGTAATGAAGCTTTGGTTACCCACCATACTTCAGGAGGTTATTATCACTTTGATATTTTAAGTGGTGGCACAATTAGTGCTGAGTATGGAATTTTTGAATATATGACACCTAATGGAGTAGCTATATACGATGGAGGAATCATTGATCCTACTCATACATTTAATTACTGTACATTCCAGAATGGTTCAAGTGGTTATGCTACACTTTTATTAATTCATAATAATCAAACCCTTACAATAGACGGTGCAAATTTCCCGACAAATACATGGGGTGGAGACTATAATGTATGGAAAGGTGTAAATGTTGGCGATGTAACATTTAATAATGCAACAGGTGCTTTTGCAGGACCTGCTTATGAACAGGATCCTAATGACAGAATTCACTGGCCTGATTTTCTGCCGGGTTTATGGACAGGTGCTGTTTCTTCCGACTGGCACACGCCAGGTAACTGGGATGACTTTATTGTTCCTAATGCAACTATAAGTGTTGCTATCCCTGCCGGAACGCCCAATAACCCTGTTGTATCAGGCGCTCCTGCTGCTTGTGCTGATATTAATATTGATGCGGGCGCATCCTTGACAATTGACAATAATAGCTTAGATGCCGGTAGTCTTATTGACATCTATGGTGAATTAATTATGAATAATAACGCAGGTGAATTATATGCTTATGATATTAATTGGCAATCAGGTTCAACGGATAATGTAACTGCCGGTACTATTTATATTGATTATATATGCTATTTTTATGATGGAACAAATGCAATCTTAGGACCGGGTAATACAGTTGTTTTTAATAGTGGACTATCTCAATCCGGAATTATTTGTAATGATGCAGATGCTGAATTGGGGAGCTTAGTAATTGATAAATCTGCAGGAAATTTTTTTATAGGATGGACATCAACTGAGACTTGTCGTATAAGTGGTAACCTAACTGTAACAGCAAATAATTATTTCCATATGCAGGACCTGGATATGATAGTTGACGGAGCGCTTGAGGTTGAAGCCAATGGAGAAATATATGTTGCAACAGCCAAGGATCTTGGAATTTCAGAAAAACAAATTAATGGAGAATTTTCATTAATTAATCCTGAGTTAACCGAAGGAACCAAAGGCGGTAACCTTACATTAAATTCTGATTTTACTCTTAAAGGTTTACTTGATGTTGGAGATGGTAATGTACTTCTTCACGGTACTTTTGAAATAGCTACAACAGGCACACTAACAATAGACGGCGGGTCATTTATATCAGATGCTCCTTTTGCTAAAGCCTGGCAGTATTTAAGAGGCACATTAAATTTATCAGCAGGTTTGTTTGAAATTTCATTTAATAGTGTGCGTTTTGCTTCTACAAGCACAACCAATGTAAGTGGTGGTATTATCAGATGCGGTGTGGGATTTTATGCAACAGATGCAGGTGTGTTCAATCCTTCAGCCGGCGTTGTTGAATTTATAAATACAGGACAAAATTCAGGCATTTATTGCTCTAGCGGCAATTATTTTATTAATGTATTGATTGATGAAGGTTTATTTAATGCTAATGTAGCAACTGATGTTGAGGTTACAAATGATATGCACATTGTTTCAGGAACATTGAATTTACAAGGTAATAAGGTTGAAATTGGTAATGATTTATTGATTGAGGGTGGTATAGAAATGACAGTTTCTTCAGATATATTAATGGTAGGTAACGAAATAAGTTGGGCGGCAGGTTCATTTGCAAATATTACTGATGGTGAAATATTCTTTGACTATATCTGGATTTTTGATGATGGTACTACTGCTCAATTAGGTATTGGTAATACTGTTTATTGCACAAGTAATTTGCTTCAATCAGGGTTTCAATGTAATGATGCTGATGCCCAAATTGGAAATCTAATAGTTGATAAATCTGCGGGAGAATTTTACCTTGGAAATTACAGTACTGAAGACCATCATATTGCAGGTGATCTCACTGTAGCCGGAGGTAATAAATTTTCTATGGCAGATAAAGATTTACTTGTAAATGGTGTACTTGATATTAAAGCTACTGCCGAAATGTATAGTTCATTTTCCAAAGCTATGGATGGAAGTAAAAAATTAGCTCAAAAAGAACCTCAATTCGGTAAAACTCAAATAACAGAAGGAGTTAAAGGTGGTGATCTTACATTAGATTCAGACTTTACTCTTAATGGTTTACTTGATGTTGGAGATGGCAATGTATATGCACATGGATTGTTCGATATTGCTGCTACCGGTACATTGACTATTACAAGTGGTAGTTTTATATGCGATGGTGCTTATGTTGCAGGAGCACAGTATATGTATGGTACATTTAATTTATCAATCGGATTATTTGAAATGCTTTATAATAATATTAGTTTTGCCGGTGTTGCTAATGTCAGTGGTGGTACTATTAACGCAGGAAGAACATTCCATTCTTCAGCAGCCGGTGCTTTCCAGCCAACAGGCGGAAATGTTATTTTAAGCGGTACATCAACCACTTCATACATACAACTCATTAATGGTAATTATTTCAATAATCTTATAGTAGATCGTTCTGCTGGAATTGGCATACATGGTAGCTCTCCTTTAACTATCCAAAATAATTTAAAGATAGTTTCAGGTGCATTAAACTCTAATGATAACACAATTACTATTGGAGGTAACTGGACCAATAATGTTGGTGATGCAGGATTTGGCGAAGGTGTGGGTTTGGTTGTTTTCAACGGTGATGGTAGCATACAGTATGTTAATAGTGAAACTTTCTATAACGTACGTCAAGATTATGTGGCACCAGGGAGCAATCTTCAATTTACCGAACCAACTTATGTTCTGAATGATATGGAAATTAACTATTATACTTGGATCAATGATATATTTGATTTGCAAGGCATACTTGATTTAAGTAATACTACTTCTAAATTTACTGCAAATGCATCTAGTAATGCTACTATTGCAAATCTTATGCAGGGAGGTACTATTGTAGGTAATGGCGGTACTATTACAGTATTAGATCTTGTTGAAAATGGTATTTACGGTACAATTAATATAAATAATGGTGAAATAAATATTCATCAGGATGCAGGTGGTTGGATAGACCTGAATGCGGATTTAACTATTACAGGTGGTACTGTAAATGTTTATGGCGGTTCAATGGTAAGCTTTTGGCCCTATTCTGCCAATGCTTCTATTACTATGAGTAATGGTGTTCTTGATTTCATAGACAATGGAATTTATATTTATGATTCGCCGACCTATACATTTTCTGAAAATATCACAGGAGGGTTAATCAGGACTTCAGTAGGTTTTAATGCAGACAGGACAGAATTTACTCCATCAGGCGGTACAATCGAACTTTATGGCGGTACAGATGCTGATTTGATTACTACTAACAGTTCTAACGTATATGATGTTTTAATCAATAAATCAGGCGGTAAAGACGAAGAAGTAACAATTTTAAAAGGAAAAGACGGTTCTACTATTGAAGCTACAAAATCCAATTCAATATTTGCAGGAAGTGGTCTTGCAATTCATGGTGATTTAGTTGTAGATGATGGAACTTTCGATTTAGACGGATATACTTCAAGTGTTACCGGTGATATTGACATTAATGGTGGTGCTTTACTAATTGATGATAATGCAATCCTTCAGCTTAGCAATCTGAAAACATTATCTGTTAATAATGGTGGACTATTAGAAGTATTAGGTTCCTTGGGTAATGAAGCTACAATTACACATAGTGCGGGATATTATGACTTAAAGGTTATGACTGGTGGCACAATAAGCGCTGAATTTGGTATATTTGAATACATGACTGCAGCAGGTATTAATTTATTGGGAGGTGCTATTGTTGATGCAGGGCATCCGTTTAATAATTGTTTATTCAGAAACGGAGCTGCCGGCGGAAGATTGCTTACAGTTAATTCAAATCAAAACTTTACGGTTAACAATGCTATTTTCCCAACTAATACATGGGGTGGCGCTAATAATGTTTATAAAAGTGTTGATGTCGGGAATGTTACATTTATTGATGCAACAGGTGATTTTGCAGGTGAGGCTTTTGACTGGGATCCTTTTGACCGAATTGACTGGTCAGCAGCAGGAATATTTGTTGATATAACAGTATTATGTGAAGGACCATACAATGGAGCAAATATGAATACTGATATTAATGGCGTATTACCATTAAATCATCCGTTTAATCCTCCTTTACCATATTTTGGTGTTGCTTCACCTGATTGGTTATATGCAGGTACTGAAAGTGTTCCGGCTATTCCAGGTATTAATATAGTTGACTGGATATTGGTAGAATTGCGTGATGCTCCTAATGCAGCGAGTGCAACAGGAGGTACAATGATAGCTCAGCAAGCCGCATTCTTATTAGATGATGGGTCTATTGTGTATTTGGATGGTGCAAGTATGCTGCAATTTAATGTGATAATAACACAAAATTTATATGCAGTAGTATGGCAAAGGAACCACCTTGGTGTAATGTCAGCCAATGCATTAGTAGAGACATTAGGAGTTTACAACTATAATTTCTCTACAGGAGCAGGCCAGGCGTATGGAGGTGCTTTAGGACATAAAAACTTAGGCGGAGGTGTTTATGGAATGATCGGTGCAGATGGAAATGGTGATGGACAGATAAGTAATGCCGATAAGAATGATGTATGGGCAGTACAAGCAGGAAGTGCAGGATACCTTGAAGGCGATTTCAGTCTTGATCTCCAGGTTAATAATGCTGATAAGAATGATATATGGGTTCCTAATAGCGGAAGCGGTTCACAAATTTTGGATAATATACCTCAGGGTGGCTTTGTATCACAAGTGCCTAAATAATAATGTAATTATGTAGTATATTATTCCAAAATAATTCACATCTTTTCAAGTCCCGATTTCCTGAGTTTCTTAAACCAGGGTTTTCGGGACTTGATTTTTAAAATGGTATTTCAAATTACAAATATCAAATAATCAAAGTGTAAATTTCAAAGTGGGTAACAAATTCAAAATATTAAATAATTAAAGTGATAATAACAAAATAATTGTATCATACTTTTTGCTTTGGTTATTTTGACTTTATTTCCTTATTTCCCCTATTCCCTCTATTTCCCTCATATCCCAAATAATTATATTTGCCAGAAAATTTTTATTGTTAATTTAATACTGATTTGTTACAAATTTTATATTTTTGCCCTGTAAATAATTAAATTTAAAATAATGAAAAAAACTTTTTCAATATTAATAATTATTTCATTTTTAACAGCCTGCACCCAGGAAATTAAATTTGAACAATTAGAAAACCGTGATGGAATAACCTATATTAAGGAACAAGATAAACCATTTACAGGTAAAAGCTTTGATAATTATAAAAATGGTCAAAAAAAAGAAGAACGAATTTTTAATAATGGATTATTGAAAGGGAATTATATTTCATGGTATAAGAATGGGAATAAAGAATTTGAGGGTAAATATGTTAATGATAAAAGAGAAGGAGTATGGAAAAGATATCACGAAACAGGAACAATATATTTAGAAGGTTACTTTAAAGACGGTAAAAAAGATAGTTTATGGATATATTGGCATAAAAACGGGCATAAGGAATATGAAGGTTTTTGGAAAGAAGACACACAAAATGGAAAATGGACCGGCTGGTATGATAATGAAAATATCAGTTCTGAAATATTATGGAAAGACGGACTTCAGGAAGGTAAAGAAGTAAAATATTTTAAAAATGGTCAGAAAAAAAGTGAAGGTGATTTTAAAAATGGTAAGCAAACCGGAAAATGGTTTTGGTATTATGAAAATGGAAATATTAAATCAGTTGAAAATTGGGAGAATGGTTTACCCCATGGGCTTGTAACTAATAATTATAAAGATGGCAAAAAAAAGCGTGAAGGTGAATGGGAACATAATAAAAGAAAAGCTAAGTTTATAGAATGGGATGAGAATGGTAAAAAAATTAAGGAAGAATTTTATGAAAACGGTAAATTGATTAATGAGAAAAGTTATTTGAACTAAAAACATAACTTCGTAATATATAATAAATAAGTTAAAAATATAAAAAATGAAAAAAACAGTTTCAATTTTATTGATAATTATTTGTGTATCAGTATTATCATTTGCACAGGATGTAAAAAAAACAGATAAAAACGGGTATTTTGAAGAAAAAAATGGAAGAATTGTATCAAAAGGATATTATGTTAATGGGAAAAAGGAAGGAAATTGGATATCATATAATAGAAACGAGCTTATTAACAAATTAGAATCTTACAAAGACGGCAAAAAAAACGGTATAAGTTTAGAAATAGATAGAAGAGGATATATAAGTACGGAGGAACATTATAATGATGGAATTCTAAATGGATTATCTGTTCATTATGCTTCCGCAGGAAGACCTTCTACAATAAAACATTATTCCGATGGTTTATTACAAGGCCGTATGACAAAATACTATACAAGTAGCAAAATACAGGAAGAATGTTTTTATCAAGATGGGAAAAAAAATGGAGTCACGAAATGGTATAATGAGAAAGGAATATTAATAGCAACATATAAATATAAAAATGGACTATTCGAAGGGGAAAATAAAACATTTTTTAATAATGGAAAAATTCAGACAATTGAAAATTACATAAATAATATCCAGGTTGGTAAATATGAGGAATATTACAAAGATGGTAATATTAAGATCATGGGCTATTATACAGAAGGGGAAAAAGATGGTGAGTGGACCGAATATGATGAAAAAGCCAAGGTTATTAAAGTAACAAAATACAAAAAAGGAGTGGAAAAATAATTATAAACTCGTCTAATCCCGAATACTCAGAACCTAATAAAAACATTATATAGATGAAAAAAATCATAAATCCATATATAAACAAAAAAGAATATAATTGTTTCGGGTGTTCGCCAAACAATCCTTACGGTCTTAAAATGGAATTTTATGAAGATGACGATTATATAATATCCGAATGGCAACCTGATAATTTATTCCAGGGATATAATAATATTCTGCATGGAGGTATTCAAACAACATTAATTGATGAAATAGCCTCTTGGGTGGTTCAGATAAAGCTTAAAACATCAGGACTTACTTCAAGAATTGAGAATAAATTTATAAAACCTGTTTATACAAACAAAGGAAAAATCACATTAAAAGCATACCTGAAAGAAACAAAAAGAAGATTTGCATTTATCTGGGTCGGATTATATGATTCGGAAAAAAAATTATGTTCAGAAGCCATTGTTACTTATTTTACATACCCAAAATCTATTGCCAAAGACAAACTTAATTATCCGGGATATGAGAAGTTTTTCAATTAAAAGACGGTGTATAAGCCGTAGGCAGTAGGCAATATATCAATTTAAAAATTAAATTATGGCTAAATAATATTTTGAGGTGCTGGGGTATATAATAATTTGATTACTTTTATAGCATCTTCTTTAAGTTTTGTTTTCTTTCGAATGGAAAAGATAAAAAGAAGTTCACACAATCCGCAGAGCGGATTGAACATGAATAGCCCTGTACGCAGTGCAGGGTAGGTAATAAAACGGAGGATAAAATAAGAACCCT
>JAIOSH010000170.1 GCA_021107685.1 Bacteroidales bacterium
ATATTGAGATACAAATATTCATTTGTATTTTCAACCCTTTTTCCCCTATTTCTCAATTCAATAATTAAATATTAATTTCTGATTGTATTTTGCACAATTTGTCAATCCATAAAGTCTTTCTCAATGTCATTTCGACCAAAGGGAGAAATCTCCAAAGTATTGGTTTGTAAATAAAATGATTTTTCGCTATCGCCTGAACCTTAATTCCGTAAGTTTATTTTAAAATTTTATAACTTTTTTCAATAATTCTTGTATAAACACTATAAAATAAATTTGTATCAAATCAAACAAAATGGATATTGCAATATATTTTGAACCCCTTGAAATTCCTGATTACGAATTAACAGAAAAATCTCAACAAAAAAGATTAGGAGATATAATAAATACTTATGTTGAACAAGACAAATTCCCTGATTTAGAAAATACTGATATAGCATTAATAGGCATTAAAGAAGATAGAAATGCAGTGAATAATAAAGGTTGTGCCGAAGCTCCGGATCATATAAGAAACTATCTTTATAAGCTTTTTATGGGAAATTACAATGCGAAAATTTGCGACTTAGGAAATATAAAAAACGGACATAGCATTAATGACACATATTTTGCTGTTTCTTCCATTATTGCCGAATTGATAAAAAACAACATACTTCCAATATTGATTGGTGGAAGCCAGGATTTAACCTATGCAAATTACCGTGCTTATGAAAATCTTGGACAGATAATAAATATGGTTGCAATTGATTCTATTTTTGATTTGGGAAAAACAGAACAGGAAATAGATTCCCAATCTTATTTAAGTAAAATTATTTTGCATCAGCCTAATTATCTTTTCAATTATGCCAATATTGGTTACCAAACTTATTTTGTTGATCAGGAAGCAACCGGACTAATGAAAAATTTATTTTTTGATGTATATCGTTTGGGAAATATCAGGACAAATATTGAAGAAGCAGAACCAATAATACGTAATGCAGATATGCTTAGCTTTGATATTTCTTCTATCAGACAGTCGGATGCACCGGCAAATGGAAATGCTTCTCCAAATGGTTTTTATGGTGAAGAAATGTGTCAAATCATCAGGTATGCAGGTTTAAGTGACAAGCTCAGTTCTATTGGTTTTTATGAAGTAAATCCTGCATTTGACAGGCATGACCAAACATCTCATCTTGTTGCTCAAATGATATGGTACTTTATTGATGGTTTTTATAACAGGAAACACGAATTTCCTTATAAAGACAAATATCAATATATTAAATACAGCGTTGCTATTAAGGACCAAAAAGACGAAATAGTTTTTTATAAAAGTAAAAAAAGCGACAGGTGGTGGATGGATGTACCGGTTAAAACAAATCTCAAATTTATTTACGAACGCCATCATTTAATTCCATGTTCATACAATGATTATGAAACAGCTTGTAAAGATGATGTACCCGACAGGTGGTGGCAAACTTATCAGAAATTAATGTAAAAAGAGAGTTTTTATTAATAATATAATTAATAACATCCTTCAACATTTCCTGTCAAAACACTGAGCAGTAACATTTTTAGACGACCCTATCAGGATTATTTGAAATAAAGCTATTCCAATCAGAATATTTTTCTTTTTTTGTAGATATTCTTTTTTGAAAATAATGACAGACAGCAGCAGCTAAGCCATCAGTTGCATCTAAAGATTCGGGTGTTTCATTAATAGAAAGTAAATTAATAAGCATTGCAGCAACTTGTTCTTTTGAGGCGCTGCCTTTTCCTGTTATGGATTGTTTTATTTTTTTTGGAGAATATTCAAATATTGGAACAGACCGATATAAAGCTGCGGCAATAGCAACGCCTTGTGCTCTGCCTAATTTCAGCATTGATTGAATATTTTTTCCATAAAAAGGAGCTTCAATTGCTAATTCGTCAGGTTTATATTCTTTAATAAGAGATAATGTTCTTTCAAATATTTTTTTTAGTTTTAACGCCTGATTGTTAAATTTATTTAATTTTAAAATGCCCATAGTAATGAGTTCAATATTTTCACCATGATTGTGAATTAAACCATAACCCATTATATTTGTTCCAGGGTCAATACCTAATATTATGCGGTCAGTATTCAAATAATATTATATTTGCCGTTAATATATTTTTAAAAAGAAAACAATAATTATAGTCAATTAATGATATTCAAAACAAAAATACACAAAATTTATAATTATGTAATTAGATTTACTATAATAATTGCAACTTATGGTTTTATTTATAAGCAGATTTTTTATAAAAAGAAACTTGAAAATATTTTAATTTTATTTGAAGACTTATTCAGCAAGCCTCTCTTAGTAGTATTATTTATTTTAGTTTTTTTACTAATGTTTGTTAATTGGGGGATAGAGGCATTTAAATGGAAATTTTTAATAAATAAAATTGAAAAAGTACCATTTTTGAGATCTTTTAAAGCAATATTTGCAGGTGCTTCTGTAAGTGTTTTTACACCTAACCGTGTTGGAGAATATTTTGGCAGAGTATTTATACTGAAAAAAGCAAATCCGTGGAAAGGTGTATTTATAACAATAATTGGAAGTATGAGTCAATTACTTACTACAATAATTTTAGGTTCGGTGAGCCTCCTGTTTTTTATTCCCAGATATTTTGATCTGGAAGAATATTTTTCAATTTATATTTATTACGGACTATTTGTTATTGTTGCGGGTTTAATTATTTTATTAATTCTGTTATTCCTGAATGTCTCAATAATTACAACATTAGTAAATAAAATTATTAGTTCTAAATGGAAAAGAATAAGAAGTTATATGTTAATATTTTCATATTATTCTACTTTTGAATTAATGAAAGTATTATTATTGAGTATGCTTAGATATTCGGTTTTTACTTTTCAATTTTATTTGCTATTAAGAGCATATTCAGTAAATATTCCTTTTTTTGAAGGCGTAATGATAATATCGGTTTTTTATTTTACAATGACAGCTATTCCAACAATAACTTTAGCTGAATTAGGAATACGCGGTTCTGTGTCAATATATCTAATTGGGTTATATTTTGAAAAATTCGGAATACTGACCGGAAAAATTGATATTGGTACTCTTGCTGCATCTTCTACATTATGGCTGATTAACCTTGCTTTTCCTGCTTTAATTGGAACTTTGTTTGTTTTTAATCTTAAATTTTTTAGAAAAAAATCATAAGATGTGTACAGATAATTATATATTTTGTTTATTTTTTACTATAATAGGGATTGCTTATATATTAATAATCCTGACATATACTTTCGGCTGGTTTAGTTTGAAAAAATTCAAAACAAAAAAAAATACATTTTCAACTAAAATAAGTGTAATTATTCCTGCAAGAAATGAAGAAGAAAAAATAGTAAATAGTTTAAATGACTTAATTAATCAGGATTATCCAAAAGGATTATTTGAAATAATAGTAATAGATGATTCATCAACTGACAATACATTTTCATTAGTCTATAATTTTAAAAAAACGAATAAATCACACCGTATTAAGCTAATTAAGCTCAAAGAAAAAAAAGTAGTATTACCTTATAAAAAGAAAGCTATAAGCATGGCAATTCAAAAATCAGAATGTGAACTTATTATTTCTACTGATGCAGATTGCAGAATAGGACCTAAATGGATTTCTACTATAGCCGAATATTACGAAACCTATAAACCAAAGATTATTGTTGGTCCCGTTAGTTTTTTTAATGAAGAAAGCCTGTTTGAAAAATTTCAATCACTGGAATTTTTGAGTTTAATAGCTTCAACTGCAGGGGCAATTAAATTGGGAAAGCCAATTATGTGCAATGGAGCAAACTTGGCTTATCAAAAAGATGCTTTTTATAAAGTTGGCGGTTTCGGCACTAAAGATATGTTTGCTTCCGGTGATGATGTATTTTTGCTTTTAAAGTTAAAGAAGCATTTTGGCAGCAGGGCTGTCCGTTTTTTAAAAAATAATGATGCAGTAGTTTATACAGAAGCAAAAAAATCATTTAAAGAATTATATAGTCAACGTGTTCGTTGGTCATCTAAAAGTAAAGGATATAAAGATATTACAATTCTTTCGGTAGCTATTATTGTTTATTTTTTAAATTTATCTTTACTCGTCTGTTTAATTGGTAGTTTGATATTTCCGGATTTGCTAATTCCTGCTATAATATTGTTTTTTATAAAATTTCTTGTTGACCTTCCAATATTAATAGGGATAACTCATTTTATGAAACGATATAAATTATTATTCTTTGGTTTACCTCTTTTAATTATATATCCCTTTTATATTGTATTTATCGGTGCCTTGGGAAACCTTGTTAAATATCATTGGAAAGGCAGACCTGTTAAGAATCAAAAATTCAAATAATTTAATGCTGATTTAGTTACTTTTTCTGTAAACTGAATAATTACAATATTTTTAATATGGTTTTGAATATTATTTTCAGGTCGGTTGCAAAATTTTTTTCTGCTATATATTTTAAATTAAGTTCTAATTTG
>JAIOSH010000527.1 GCA_021107685.1 Bacteroidales bacterium
GCAAATGCTATATTACTATATTCAAAAAGGGTTTAGAAATAAAATATAAGCTCCTTCTTGCTATTACAAGTAAAGGAATTGTCCGACCAAAATATTTCCCCAGCACATCAAAATATTATTTAGCCCACATATTCTCCCCTGATTACTAATGCAAAATAATCATCTTCCAATGGTAAATAACCATATTCATAACAGAAGTAATAGATTTTGCCACTTTTTGTTTTATATGTATTTGTATGATAATTTAAATTAAAACCTTTATCTGTTAATTTGCTTTTATGCACTCTATTTTTTCCTTTTGGATTTAATTCAACCATTATTCTCCTGTTTTTACGCAGAATATAATTTACTTTACGCACATAATTTATTCCTTCGCTGTTTAACCTGTTATTGTATGTATTACGACATTGGTCAGAGCAAAATTTTTTGTCTATCCTACCCTTAAAAGATTCACTACATTCTAAACATTTTCTTTCTTCCATAATTAAAATTTTTTGTAAAGATATATTTTTTTTTAATTTATCCGACAACAAACGACAATAAACGAATATTAAACGAATACAAATGCTTATTAACCGAATAACATAAATCACTGACCATACATTTGCAAAATCAATTTTTATTATTAATTTTTTAAAAACAAATTATCATGAACAATTTAAGAAACAAAGTACAATTAATCGGACATTTGGGAATGAACCCTGAAGTAAAGCATTTAAACGATGGTAAAACAGTTGCAAAATTATCATTAGCAACATCAGAAACTTATAAAAATAAAAATGGTGAAAAAGTAAAAGACACTCAATGGCACAATCTAATTGCATGGGGTAAAACAGCACAAATAGTTGAAAAGTATCTTAAAAAAGGTAATGAAATAGCTGTTGAGGGTAAACTGAGTAATCGTTCTTACGAAGATAAAGAAGGTGTTAAACGATATATTACTGAAATTATAATAAATGAACTTTTAATGTTTAGTTCAAAAAAGTAAAATTGAGTTTATTTTAAAAAAATCATTTTTAAAGGGCTTTAGCTTATATAATCAAGATTTTAGGCTGAAGCCCAATTTTGTAAGCAGAAAATAACGGTGTAACTGAACTATTAAAAAATATTGAATAAGTTTGTGAATTAATTAGGTTAGCATTAAAAAAAACTACGTATGTATCAGGATATAAATATTAAAGCTGATTACAGGGAAAAACCATCAGGAATCCCCGACTTACTTATAAAAAGAAATATAAATAATACTATTACTACTTTGCCTGTTGGAGATTATATTATTAATGAGCAAGTAACTATAGAAAGAAAATCTAATGAGGATTTTGTTTTATCAATAATAAATAATCGCATATTTGAACAATGCTCACGTTTAAAAAGAAACTCGGTTAACCCAATTTTTATTATCGAAGGTAATCCTTATAAAACCAGTCATAATATTAATTCAAAGGCTATAAAAGGTGCTATTATATCAATTTCAGTATCATGGCAAATACCTGTATTATTCTCAAAAAATATTGAAGACACTTTTGAACATATAATTATTGCTGGAAATCAAATTACTAATAATGATCTGTTAATTAGAAGAAAAGGTTACAAACCAAAAAGAATAAAGAACAGACAACTTTATTTTTTACAAGGCTTGCCTTTTATTGGTACTTTGCTTGCCAAACGTTTAATTGATCATTTCGGTAATATTGAATCAATTATAAATGCTTCGATTCAAGAACTTATGCAAATTGAAGGTATTGGCAATAAAACAGCAAATCAAATTAAGGAATTTATTAAAGGTTCTTAGGCTCTTAAAAAGTCGTTATTGAAAAAATGTTATCTTCAAGTCAAGAAAAAAACGGACGACAAATTAAATATCGAACACCGATTAACGTCCCGAAGTTTCAGCGATTTTCTAAGTGGAATTAAATTTAGTAAAAATATTGTAATAAATTAATAATCATTCTATTAAAAACGCAAATACTAAGATAAAATATGGCGGAGACTCAAAGAAACACAAAGAGGAGAATCTCCGCCATAATTTATCTTAGTAATAATTTATATATCATGTTGGATAACAATTTTATAACAATCAATAAACAATAATCAATTATCAATAAAAAATCGCTGAAGTTTCGGAATAAGAAGTTGAAGAGAAAATAATTAAGGCAAAAAAGGAAAACAATGAGTTAATTTCAATTTTTATCCCAATTTATTCAATTACTATATTTTTAATTGCTCCTGTATTAGGATAAAATTTAATAATTGATTTCTGAACAGGTAAAAAAGTAATAACACCAAACTGACTTATTAAATATTTTCCTTTGATTTTAATGTCATTACTGTAATTTAATGAGATATTAGCATATTCGGGAATGCGGTAATAAAATCCATGAGTGTTTTTTTCAGAATCCTGTAATTTATTAATATGTTTGATTAATGTATTAGTATTTCCTGTTTTTTCAATATTAATAAACACTTTATCTCCTTCTGTTCCGGAAATATCGGATATTCCCTTTTTTTCTGAAAATCTGAAAACCGGGATTAATGACTCATCTTCATCAGGGTCGGGTAAATATACAAAACTATATTTTAGTGTTTTACTTATAGTTACACCGGTAAAAAGCGACATATATTCATTTTCTAAATTTTTAAGTTGAGTGTCCATATATTTAATACTTCCAGCGTCATAGTTAACCTCCTGGTATCCACTTATTAAATTAAATCTGCTATCTCTTATTTTTGTTATATAATCAGCAGCTTCAATAGCTTTTTGTTCCGTAGGCTTTTCTACCCATTGCTTTTTATAAAAATTCTTTTTAATAATTACTGTATCAACATTAACTATTCTAACAATTGTATCTGTTTTTTCATACAAATTTGCATCAGCAAAATACTTAAATATATCAGCATTAAAATCGCTTTTTTCAATATTGTGTGAAATTAACTTATTTAATGTCTGATTTTCTGAAATACCATTTACATTTTGAATTAAACCTGATTCAGTCAGAGATAAAAAAAATAATTTATCTTCTTTTGCAGTTTTTTCACCGAGTTCAACAAAATAGTATTGTTCGGGATCCGGTTCGGAAAAAATGCTGATTTGAATATCTTTTATTTTATATTCAAAATAATCATAAGTTATTACATTGTCTATACCTAAATATCTTCCTGCAAATTCGGCATAAGGACCATTAATATTTCTCAGCTTTTCAACTGTTATTTCAAATTTTATCAATGTACGTGGTAAAGCATAAAAAACACCATGTTTACCGGATAAAGTCTGAGTGTCATCAATATGAACAACATTAATTTGAGCAGTAGCGAAATTATAAAAACCTGACAAGTAGCAAATTAATAAGAATATTAGCTTCAGTAAATAATTTTTTTGCATTTTAATCTTTTTTTTATAATTCAAAATTACATTTAATTTTTTAAATGACATAATTAAGTTAATAATTTTCTGTTCATTATTAAACAAAATATGTTCATTTTATGAACATATTTTAATTTATCACCATCTCATAATAATTTAAAATACCTCTTTTTAAAGTATTTATATTTGCTGGCATAAAATTGGTTAATCTAACTTCTAATCATTTTAAAATTCTAACATAGCGAAACTGCAAATAAAAAATTTATTGTATATAGCATGTTAACCTGCATTATTCATAGAGTTAGCGGGCATTGTAAAAAGACACGAAAACCAACACTTGACATAAATAGACTATGAAATATCTCATACTTTTGACTTTAATATTTGGACTGACTTTTATCGGTTGCAAACAGAATAATCAAACGACTGGAACGACAGAAAATAAAACTGAAAATTTGAAAGCAACCGAAGATTCTAAAGACAAAGAAGAAATCCAAAATCTAATAAGGCAAGTTCTTAATTGGAATGATTCAAAAAGAAACATTGACTTACTTCCTGTTGTAGCAGACAGTATCGACAGCCTATATATTGGCTTTGACATAGAGCAACACAATGCGAACCTTCAAAAACTTAGACAGACTAATTTTTTTGCGAATGAATTTATAGAAAACTACAATCAAATCATTCTGACACTTGACAAGAAACTAAAAGACAAGGAATTTGACGATTGGTTAGTTGGTGACATGCCTCCTTTTATTTTTTTGAATGGTGTTAACCCTTGGTGCTTATGTCAAGATGTTCCTTATAACAATCCAAATCCTTTGGATTTAGTTGAAGTGGAGATAATTAACTTAAATAGTGAAAATGGGGTATTAGATTGGAAATGGGGAAACCTTAAATCAGATTATCACCCAAGTTGGAAGGAATTTACATATAGATTTAGAGTTGTAAAAGAAAATAACAAATGGAAAATCGCCTATCTGCAAGGATTTGACTTTAAAGAAAGTACAAGAAATGACGGACTATAAAAATTAAATAAAACAACGACCCGCTAGCACGCGGTATAAGGCATGGCGGAGTGTTTAAGGCATACGGTTCCGCAAGCGGAACATAAACTCCAACCCTACACGGTCGGACTGATTTTCTTTCGAAAATCCGCCACGACCTAATACCGCGGGAATGTTATCTTCAAGTCAAGGAAAAAAAATATTAAATTGAATATCGAATATTGATTAACGAATAATGATTTAAGAAGTTTATTAAGTATGAACAAATATGATTTAGAAAAACGATTGATAGAATTTTCAGTTTTGATAATTGAAATTATAAATAAAAAAAACTATAAGGATAATAACAAAGGTTCATAAGCAATGCGGGGTGTAGTAGTAAATTGAAAAATATGAATATAAAATAAACATCGGGTTTTTCTTACGATCAATAATCTGCTATGAATTATGAAAATAATTTGCTAAAAAATAAAATTTTATAATGTAATAATATAAATTTGTCAAATATTAAAATAAAACTTCAAACCATTCTATTAATTAATAATTTAAATATAAAAAAATGAAAAAAATTCTATTGTCAGCTTTAACACTCGTTTTTTTCTGTGCTATAAATGCACAGGATGAAACTCGTTTAATGAGATTCCCTGCGATACATGATAATCAGGTTGTATTTTCCTATGCAGGAGATTTATATACTGTTGATAAAACAGGAGGCACAGCTCGTAAATTAACTAATGATGAAGGATATGAGATGTTTGCAAGATTTTCTCCTGATGGAAAACATATTGCCTTTACAGCACAATATGATGGTAATACTGAAGTATATTTAATTCCTGCCGAAGGAGGTGTTCCTAAAAGATTAACTTATACGGCAACCCTCAGCAGGGATGACATTTCAGACAGGATGGGTCCTAATAATATTGTGATAAGCTGGAAAGACAATGAAAAAATTGTTTTTCGCTCAAGGAAAAAATCTTTTAATTCATTTAAAGGTCAATTGTTTCTAACTGATATTAATGGTGGTTTATCAGAAGAACTTCCTTTGCCCTGCGGAGGATTTTGCAGCTATTCGCCTGATAAAACAAAATTAGCATATAACCGTGTTTTCCGTGAATTCAGAACATGGAAATATTATAAAGGCGGAATGGCTGATGATGTATGGATATATGATTTTAAAACAAAAGAAACAATTAATATAACCAATAATGATGTACAGAATATTATCCCTATGTGGCATAATGATTTCATTTATTTTCTTTCGGACAGAGACAAAACTATGAATCTTTTCGCATATAATACTGAAACAAAAGAAACCAAAAAATTAACCGATTACACCGAGTTTGATATTAAATTCCCTTCTTTGGGTAATAATTCAATTATTTATGAAAATGGCGGTTATATTTATAATTTTGATTTAACAACACAAAAATCTGAAAAGATCGTAATTAAAATTGCTGATGATTTTATTAATGGCAGAAGTGAATTAAAAGATGTTAGTAAAAGTATTATCTCATGGGCTGTTTCACCTGATGGTAAAAGATTGGTTTTTGGTGCAAGAGGAGATATTTATACTTTACCTGCAAAAACAGGAATAACAAAAAATCTTACAGAAACTTCGGGTGTGCATGACAGAAATGTTGAATGGTCGCCTGATGGTGAATATATTTCTTATATTTCCGATATAACAGGTGAAGATGAAATTTACATTATTAAACAAGATGGTAGTTCCGAACCTGTCCAATTAACAAATAACAGCGATACATATAAATATAATCCCGTATGGTCGCCTGACAGCAAGAAACTTTTATGGTCAGATAAAATGCAGCGATTACAATATCTTGATATTAAAACAAAAAAAATTATACTTGTTGATGAATCAAGGGATGGTGAATTTTATAATTATACATGGTCGCCTGACAGCAAATGGATTGCATATCCAAGACCTGATAAAACATCTAAAACTAAAATTTATATCTATAATCTTTCTTCAAATGAAAGACAGCCTGTAACTGCCGGCTGGTATAGTTCAGGTAGTCCGGCATTTAGTAATGATGGCAAATATTTATTTTTTACTTCTCTAAGAGATTTTAATCCGATATATAGCTGGACAGAGTGGAACCATGCTTATCAGGATATGAGTAAGATTTATTTTGTTACTCTAACAAAAAAAACACTAAATCCATTAAAACCCGATAATGATGAAGTGAAAATTAATAATAAAAATAATGAAGGGAAATCTGGTAAAAAAGAAAAAGATAATAATGATAAATCTAAAGAAAAACTTGATGTGAAAATTGATTTTGATGGAATTATCAGTCGTATCGTTGCATTACCTGTTAAAGCAGGTTCATACTGGAACATTAACCCTGTTGGTGATTGTGTTTATTATGGGAAACGCAGTCGTTCGGATGAAAAAGCCTGTTTAATGATGTATAATTTGAAAAATAAAAAAGAAAAAAAATTAGGTGATTATGGAAGCTTTATAATATCATCAGACCATAAAGAAATGGCTATAAGCACTAATGGTAAATATGCAATTATTGATTTGCCAAAAGCAAAAATTAGTATTGAAGATTATGTAAATTTATCAAATATGAAAATGTGGATTGACCTGAAAGAAGAATGGCAGGAAATTTATGATGAATCATGGCGTCAAATGCGGGATTTCTTTTATGACCCCAATATGCATGGTGTGGACTGGCAGGTAATATATGAAAAATATAATCCACTTGTTCCTTATGTAAATAACAGAAATGACCTTAATTATATAATCGGGGAAATGATTGGCGAATTAAGCACAGGACACGCTTATGTAAGTGGTGGGGATAAGCCTTCTCCAAAAAGAATTAAAACAGGTTTATTGGGTGCTGAATTAAGCAAGGATAAATCGGGTTATTATAAAATTGATAAAATACTAAAAGGTGAAAACTGGACTGATAATACTCGTTCACCTTTGACCGAAGTTGGTGTTGATATTAATGAAGGTGATTATATTATTGCAGTTAATGGCAAACCTACTAATGAGATGATTGACATTTATGCATCATTGGTAAATACTGCCGGTCAACAGCTTGAACTGACGATTAATGATAAACCTACTGAAAAAAACAGTAAAAAAATCATTATTATTCCAATTGCTGATGAAAGTAATTTATACTATTACAACTGGGTTCAGAATAATATTGAGAAAGTAAATCATGCAACCGATGGACAGATTGGATACATACATATTCCTGATATGAGTGCTGAAGGTCTTAATGAGTTTGTAAAATATTATTATCCTCAATTATCAAAAAGAGGACTTATTATTGATAACCGCGGCAATGGCGGAGGCAATGTCTCTCCAATGATAATTGAACGCTTAAACAGAGAATTAACTTTGATGGGTATGGGAAGAGACAGATCTCAATCTACAAATCCCAAAGGTATGGTTTATGGTCCAAAAATTTTATTACTTGACCGATATTCTGCTTCTGACGGAGATTTATTCCCTTACCAATTCAAAAAATTAGGCATAGGAAAAACAATAGGTGTCCGTTCATGGGGTGGAGTTGTAGGTATCAGGGGTAGTTTGCCGATTATTGACGGTGGTATATTATATAAACCTGAATTTGCACATTATGATACAGAAGGAAAGAAATTTATTATAGAAGGATATGGTGTTGACCCTGATATTGTTATTGACAATGACCCTGCAAAAGAATATGCAGGCGAAGATGAACAACTGAATAAAGCTATTGAAGTAATACTTGAAGAACTAAAGAATTATCCTGATGGATTGCCACCTATTCCACCATTTCCGGATAAAAAAGAATAATTGATAATAATTTGTTAAAAATATCAGGATAGTGAAATTATTATTGATGGTAGGAAGTATTATTTGTTATTAAAATTTAATGATCTTTTTTATAATTGAATTTTCAGGATTTATTATTCTTAAATAATATAATCCTTTTGGGAAAGATGATAAATCAATTTTTTCAATTTGATTAATATTAAATTTTTGAAAAACAAGTTTCCCATTAATATTTCTAATTTCAATTTCAAATGTATTATTACTACTGACTTTAAGAGTTAAATAGTTATTAGTTGGGTTTGGAAATAAATAAACTTCATTGTCTTTAGAAATATTATTACTAATTCTTGTTACAACACCATCTTCATTGGTTTTTATAAGGTATACTTCTGTGGCATCAACAAACAAATCACAAAATGCATATCCAACAATAATAAAACCGTTATCATCAGTTTGTTGAACTGAATATCCCCCTTCATTTAAATAGGATGCTTGTGCATTATATTGTTTAGACCATAATGAATCTCCATTATTGTCTGACTTGAGTAAAAATACGTTGTAGTCTCCTTCAAGCGTAGAAATACTACCAGCCATTATATATCCATTATCACTTGTTTGACAAACAGAGCAATAACTTTCGTTTCTAAAAGTTCCATGACTCTTTGTCCATATTGTATCACCATATTCATTAGTTTTTACGAGGTAACCATTATAGTAAAATCCTGGTATTTGTATAGAACCAGCTATTATATAGCCATAATCAAAAGTTTGTTGTACACATCTTCCTTCACATGAGTGTTCACCTCCAAATACATTAGTCCAAAGAGTGTCACCATATTCATTTGTTTTTATCAAATAAATCCTAGGACTAAAACCATTTTCAGGATAATAATTTCCCGTAATAATATAACCGTTATCAATAGTTTGCTTTATCGAATAACCTTTACATCTAATATTATTAAAAAACTTTTTTGTCCATAAAATATCACCAACTGAATCTGTTTTTGTAATTAATATCTGCGAAACTGGTGATTCTGATGATGTTCCACAAATAACATATCCATCATCTGAAGTTTGACAAACGGATTCGCCTTCTTGCGAATATTCCCCTCCAAAAGTTTTTGTCCATGTTGTATTACCCATAGAATTAGTCTTTACTAAATAAATCTCTCTTATTAATGTGCTTTCATTTTCCTTACATCCTGTGATAATATAACCCCCATCATTTGTTTGACATACAGAATTTCCTTCCTCAATACCATTACCCCCAATTTCTTTTAACCATACTTTATTCCCATAAACATCAGTTTTTATCAATAATACATTCCAATCATATTGAGTATCGTATATATAAGTACTTCCGCAAATTATATAACCTCCATCATTTGTTTGTTGTACAGAATGTCCAATACTAATAAAATTTTTTGAAAAAAACTTTTCAAATGTAATTTGACAATTACTTATTTGAACTGAATTAAGAATTAAGGATAGGATAAATAGTTTTTTTTTCATTATAATGAGTTTTAAACATAAACATCATACTACAAAACAAAGGTACAAAAATTTTATCAGAGATAAACATTTTTTTTACTTCAAGTGAAAAAGCCTTTTATTAAAACGATTTGTAATATTAATATTCAATAATTCTACGATATAGATATTTTCCCTTTATACCGCTTGTTGTGAGATTCCCCGATTCATAAGCAATATTTCCGTTTACAATAACAATTTCGGGTAAACCCTTAACTTTTATACCTTCATAAATATTTGTATCACACCTTTGATAATGAGTTCTAACAGAAATTATATTTTCTTTTGCAGGATTCCATATTACAATATCAGCATCCAGACCTACTTTGATATCACCCTTTTGATGAGCTAATCCGAAAATATGTGCAGGTTGTGTAGCTACAAGACTAACAAACTGATTGATTGAAATTTTATTTTCCAAAACCCCAAAAGTAAATAATAGGCTTAAACGATGTTCTATACCACCGACACCATTTGGTATCTTTGTAAAATCATCTTTTCCAATATCTTTCTGCCCTTTCAGATTAAAAGGACAATGGTCGGTACCGATTGTTTGAATAACTCCGTTTTTTAAAGCATCCCATAAGGCAGTAATATGTTTTTCGGAACGTAAAGGAGGGCTTAAAACATAAGGTGCAGATTTTTCAAAAGTATTGTTATAAACCGAATCATTTAATAAAAGATATTGAGGGCATGTTTCGGCAAAAACTTTTTGTCCTTCAACCTGGGCTTTAAAAATCAACTCAATAGAATCTTTTGTTGAAACATGAACAATATAAATCGGACATTGTACTATTCCTGACAAAATAATTGCCCTGTTTACTGCCTCTGCTTCTGCTTCAACAGGACGTGAAGCAGGATGATATTCAGGTGATGTTCTTCCTGTGGCAATAAAATTATTTCTTAATTTTTCAATAATATCACCATTTTCACAATGTATGGTTACCAAAGCATTTGAGTTACGTGCAGTTTCCATTACATTAAGCAGAATATCATCATTAATTCCAATCGTATCTTTATAAGCCATATAGGTCTTAAATGAAGTAATACCTTCTTCTCTAATGCAATGCAGCATTTCTTCCGCTGTCCCCCTACCCCACCATGTCGGACTGACATGTAAACCATAATCAATAAGACTTTTTTTTGCAATTTCCTTCCTTTTTATTAATGCTTCGCACAAAGATTCACCTTTTTCAGGTGTTACAAAATCAATAATTGAAGTAGTCCCACCTGCTATAGCAGCAATGCTTCCGGTTTTAAAATCATCGGATGAATTACCGGCTGTAGTTGGCAATTCCAAATGAACATGCGGATCAATAGCACCGGGAAAAACATACATTGATGAGGCATCAATTATTTTAGTATCTATATTGGGTTTTTCAATATTAGATTCAATTGCAATGATTTTACTATTATCTAACAGCAAATCATTTTTGAATGTTTTACGTGCTGTAACTATTGTTCCGTTCTTTATTAAAATGGATGACATTTATATTGCTCTTAATTTTTCTGATTATAACGTTTTGCTATAATGAGAATTTTTTCATCTTATTCCAAAGTTTTTTACCCATTTCTTTTGACGTTTCAAGGATTTCGTGCTCATTAACGGTTTGAATTTGTTTGTCCTTTACAATCAACTTTCCATTAGAAATAACATGCAGAACATGTTTTGATTCAATGCCATAAATAAAATGACTTAAGAAATTACTATTATTTAACTCGGTTGGTGTATCATAATCCAAAACAACAAGATTATTTCCTTTATCGCCTTTAAAATTATTTATATCAATATATTTATGCACTTTTCTGAAACGTTTATAAGTATCCTCCAAATTTATAGTATCATATCCCTGTCCTACAAGAAAGGATGCTTTTGCACTTCTGAGCATATCACTGTGCATACCGTCTGTTCCGAGCATTATATTATTACCGAGTCCTTGTGAGTTGAAATAACCGACATTATTATTCAGATTACTTTCTGTATTCTGTACAACCCAGGATTTTGATTTGCTAATAATTTCTTTTTCCTTTTTGCTTAAATGCAAGCAATGTACAAGAATTGTCTTATTAAAATTCAATACCCCGTATTCATTAAATCTTTCAATTACATTTTTATTATATGTTTCAAAAGTATATTTCTGGTCATAATGATCTTCTGCAGTATGTACATGAATTCCCGAATTATATTTTTCAGCCATATCAACAGCTTTCTTCAATGTATTATCACCAACAGTAAAAGAAGCATGTAAACCGACCAAACCCTGTTTTTGTCGTAAATAATCTTCTGTTTCCCGTAATGCTTTTTCTGTAATAAACAAACCATCTCTATCGGATATTTCATAACAAAGTAAATGTGAAACCCCTACCCTATCAAATGCTTTTGAAATAGTTTCTAAAGAACCCTTAATTGCAAAAGGAGAAGAATGATGGTCAATTACAAAAGTAACACCGTTTTTAGCACATGCAATAGCAGTTATTAGAGCACTTGTTTCAATCATGTCCATATCAAGGCTTTTATCAAGTGTCCACCAGATATATTTTAATATTTCATAAAAATTTCGGGGAATTTTTTTTGGAGCTTTCATTCCTCTTGCCAATGCCGAATATACATGATGATGCCCATTAGCAAAAGATTTTGTTACAAATTTATTTTTGCAATCAATTATTAAATTATCTTGTAAGTCAATATTATCAGGCAATACATTAATTAATTCAAATTTCCCATCAATTCCTTCTTCAACTTTTATATTAACAGATTTAAATTCAAGAGTCTTCCAATCAATATATGTTGCATTTTTAAGATAAATCATTTTATAAGAACCTTATATTTTTGTCAATAACCGGTAGTACTTCTATATGATTATTTGATTTTATAGGTTGCATTAATATTTTTTTGTATTTTTCTGAAAAATAATGTTTAAAGTCAAGTTTATTTATCTTTCCTTCTTTGCCTGCTTCTTTTTTCAGAATGAGTTCGGAAATTAATTTAGCACCCATTTGATCAATAGGCGCCATCATTTTATCATCTAAGACAAAGATATTGTCGGTAAATTTATCATTCTTTAGTTTGACATTTATCAGGGGTGTTTGACCA
>JAIOSH010000174.1 GCA_021107685.1 Bacteroidales bacterium
AATAGCCGGAAGTCCCATCTCTGGTAAAAAGAATATTATCGCTTTCTGTTCCTTCTGCCATCAACTTTCCATATACACGCAAATATCCATCTGGTTCTGTATTGAAACGTATTTCTACCCCAGGTTCAATAATTAAAGTGGAATCGGTGGGGATAGTGGCTTCGCCTTATACAAGGTATGGTGAACTCGCCAAATCCCATGTGCCATAAACATCTGAACCTGCGGGAATGGTTGTTTGTCCAACAAGGTTATTACTACTTAATAGTAATATTGTACCCAACAAAATTAAAAAACCGATGTGCCTTTTTGTAGTAATAGAAACTACATCTGTAATTGAATTGTAAATTTTTCTCATAATGATTTGATTTTTAATTAGTATATTGATTTAATTGATAATTGTTTTTTTTTATTAGGCATATTTTAGCCATAAATAAAAAAAGCGTGGAACCGCATCTTATCTGAATAAGAGGTACTGGTATACCTTTAACGACAAATAAGTTCAGCCCACGCCATAGCGTGAGCGTCTTCTTATATTCTTGTCGTTAATTGAAAATTACCAGTTTTCTTATTCAAGAATAAAAGCTAACGCTTTTTTATGTTTATTTAAAAATAGTTATGTCATTTTTATATTTTTTTATTTTGCAAATATTTGATAAAAGTTTTATAATGTTTGTTTATTTAGTTTCATTAAATTATCCTTTTGCACAATTTAATTTATACTTTATACTGCTTTTGGTGAAGCCATCACAGTTACAAACCGTTATGTGTTTCCTGACTTGGAACGATACTAAGGGAAGAACCTGTAAATGTCTTTTCTATGCGCAAAAGCTGCAAGTTCAATAAATTTTTTCTCATCAAAAAAACCGATTCGATAATCTCCAAGTTTAATTCTGAAGGCATTTTCAGAACCTTTTATTTTTTTTACATTTTTAATCTGTTTTATCGAATTTTTCTCTTCCAACTCTTCAATTATGTAAAGTATTTTGAGTTTGAGTTTTTTATCTTTTACAGACTTAATTTGTTTATTAAATTTACTTCTAACCTTGATGTTCATTTCAGATTGCTTTTTACCTCATCCAGCGAAATAAATGGGGTTTTTCTTGCTTCATTCATTATTTTCAATAAACCTAAATCCTCTTTCGCTTCATCGGAAATTACCTGAATATCAAATTTCATTTTCTTTGCTAGTTTAATTAACAAATCAGTATCCGGCCTGGATTTTCCTGTAATAATTACTGAGTCCATAATCCTTATGATAAATTATATTAAAGTTTAAAATATTTGTACTGTTCTAATTTTGTCTCATTCTAATTCAATATAAAATTAACAACCAAGAATAAAAGCTAACGCTTTCTTATGTTTATGTTAAAATTGTTATGTCATTTCACTATTATATTCGTCCAACGTTCTTAAATATTCTATTTGTTTTTCATCTAAGCCTGTTGTTTCCATTATAAATTGATTATCAAAACCTTTTAATATCAATTTATATGCAACTTTTTTCTTTTCCTTTTCAATTCCTATTTCCATTCCTTTTTTCTCTGCTTCTTCTTGTATCCTTATCTCCTCCTCTGCTTTTATTGACCACGCCATACTAGCTTTGTATCGTAGGTTTTCAAGGTATTTGTTGTAGTCGGGTTTGTCTTTTTCCGATAAGTTATCGTATTTTAGTACCATTCGTACTTTTTCTAAACCTTTGGCTTTAAAACTGTCTTTTATTTCATTGTTTTTAAGGTAATAGATCCACTCATCTAAAGTGTCTTTGGCTATGTCGTTAAACGAATTTACTTTTATAACATAATATTCGGGAAAAATATCTTTCGGTTCAATTCTGTCAAATTTAATTTTTTGATTTTTTAAGAGTAAAAGTTTATCGTGCTCATGAATGCCATAAAAATCATTTGTGCCATAGTAAACATAATCCTTACCATGTCCGAGGTCAAAATATACTATATTTACAGAGTAAACTTTTTTTACGTCTTTGTATTCTTGCCCTATTGTCAGATATTCGGTAATTACTTTAGATGTACCGTAGGCCATTCGGTGAAAATAATCTAACTCGCTTTGGTTTTGTATTTCAATAATAAATATTTCACCTTTCTGGTTTTCGGCTAAAATATCTACCCTGTTATACTTATCATCAGATGTAATTGGGTTTGATTCGTTGTCGAGTATTCTATGAATTTTTATGTCGAACTTTAATAAAACTGATAAAAAACCTTCCAGGACATCAAAGTTGGCTTTGTTGCGAAGCAATCGCTTCATTGCCCAATCGAACCGTATTAAATTTTTGTTTGCCATAATAATATTTTATCTCTTACAAAGGTACAATTATATTTTTGCTTAAATCATAAAAAAAGCGTGGAACTGTAACTTTATCCGAAACTTAGGCATCGCCAAACACCCACTATCACAAATAAGAACAGCCCACGCCATAACGTGAGCGTTTGACTTATTTTCTCGTGGTCGAATAAAATTTAGCGATTTTGTGAACCAGGAAAAAAACTAACGCTTCATATTTTTTATATTTTCAATTTTTTATGTCATATTCATTTTATTTTGTTGTCATTTGCAAATCTACAATTTTTTTTATTACTTCTGTCATTTTAATAATTAGTTAAGTATTTTACCTTTTTTATCAATATCCAAACTTACAAATATTATTTAGCCAATTTTATATATTTTATTATAGAATATAAATATTTCGTATATTTGCGTGTCGTATATTTGCGTGTCGCGATTTTGCGTAACAAAAAATAAGGAACAATTTCCATCTCCCTGCAAGCTCTTCTATTAATACCATTTTGAAAACACTAATGAAAAAGGGCTTAATACACAAAGCAGATAATTCATATAAAATCAATAATCCGGTTTTTAAAACATGGTTGAGGCAGATTAGCAAATAATCTAATTAGTGCTTGCACGAAAACTATTCAAAACTGTCATTTCTAATGGAGGGAGGAATCTCATGCCTTGACATACATATTGATGGGGATTTCTCCCTTTGGTCGAAATGATAAAAAGCAACATTTTTGTTTAGGCACTGAATGACAAGCAATCTGTAACATATTTTTAATTTTTTTGAAACTTTTTTGAAATATCAATAATTCATTTTTGCAGCGATAAAAAATTATGTTTAACTAAAAAATTTTAAGAAAATGAAAAAAAATTATTTAAAATTTATTGCATTGCTTTTTGCAAGCATAATCGTTCTTTTTTCCTGTTCAAAAGATGATGATGAAAAAATTGTTCCTGAACCCGAATCTGATGAAGTAATAATTACAGATAATGGAGAAGGTACAGGCACAACTACATGGACAGGTGATAAAATTTATATTTTAGATGGATTGGTGTTTGTGAACAATGGACAAACCCTAACTATTGAAGCAGGCACTGTTATTAAGGGAAAACCGGGAACCGGAGAAAATGCAAGTGCTTTAATAGTTGCACGGGGTGGGAAAATTAACGCTGTTGGAACGGCTGATA
>JAIOSH010000148.1 GCA_021107685.1 Bacteroidales bacterium
ACGAAATAATAAAAAAATAATAGCCACGAATGCACAGCCTGCCCCGATTTTTTTGGGGAATTATAACGAATTAATAATCAATGTGTCCAACTTTATGTAAGTAGCCCAAATTTCTAATTTCAAATTTATAACTCATAACTCATAACTGATAATTAATCTACTCCGGCACCATACACTTAAACCCTCCCTGCGGAATATTATCCGGCACTTGCCCTCCTTTACCACTATTCTGTGCCCATACATCATTCTTATCAGAATTATTGACTTGTACATCCATTGTAAAATCACCTGACAGATATCCTGAAGTACCGGCTTGTACTGCCCAAACGTCATTTTTATCAGCGTTTCCTATTTGGCTGTTAGCATCACCATCTCCGCCTATCATTCCCCAAACACCTGCTCCGATTTCTTTGTGTCCGTTTGCATCGCCATAAATTTGTCCTGCACCTGTTGTGAAATCGTAAGTGTAAATACCGCCGGTTTCTGTTACAGCATTGGCTGACATGATGCCCAAATGGTTACGATGCCATATCACCACGAACAATGAATGAATGATAGAATGATTAAATGATAGAATGGAAGAACCATCCAAACCAACAATGTCTCCATCATTCAATATAAATGCTGCCTGCTGTGCAATCATTGTTTCACCGGTTGCCAAGGAGGCATCTGTTGTATCCCGCAATTCAATTAAAACCCAGTCAATCACATCTGTATTTGGGATTGAGGCAACAGATTCTGTTCCTGTGTAATTCCAAGGGGCAGTGTTGTATGGCTGCGATAATGGTAATTCATCAGGGTTGAGGTCAGGAAGCATTAGTCCTGTTATGCTGTCGTAAGGTCCTTCGAGGAAGGCGATTAGGTCGAGTATAATTATTTTTTCGCGTATGATAATAAACTGACTGTATTCTGTAATCCCTTCAAAAGTTGCCTGGTCGTTTGCTGCATTCACACTACTTGCATCTGTCAGATAAACCCAATTAGTATCGGCATTGCTACCGCGGGTATATAAATTTATTTGCGATGGATATGTTTCATCTTCCGCTGTCAAATCTTCGCTGATAGTAAATGTCAAATCTACATCAAATGTTCCGTTCCCAAAACGATTTACGACCCAGTATTGAGCATCAAAAACTGTATCGGCATTTGTAGGATTAATATTTGGAATTGTATCAATCCGGGTAACAGTTACAGAAGCACCATTTTGAGAATTATAATACATTGAAAGGTCTGTTCCGGCGAAATCAACAATTCCTGCTGCTTCTGTTTGTGTATTGCTTTCTCCACCTCCGGTGGGTAAGGTCGAATTTATCCAATCTTCCGGCTCCATATTTATTAATGTGCCATTATTTTCACTGATTAAATCGTAAGTAGCATTTCCCGAACCTTCATTGAGCTGGAAATAACTGACCAAACCAGGTTCTGTTCCTGATAAAGTAATGTACATATTTTCACGAATTTGAGTTGCTGACAGATCGTCTTCCCATATTTGTACTTCATCGATAATTCCTTCAAAGAAATTTGAAGGATAAGATCTTAATATTGCTCCAATGGAAGTTCTGTTTAATACAATTCCATCTATATAATAGTGAAAGTTTGATGGATCCTGAACCCCGTCTATATAAAGTTTTTGATTACCGTTGATAACCACCCAGGCAATATGATGCCAGGTATTATCAAAAGCAATATTTGATGATACCTGGTTTAATACAACAGTTCCATTCATTTTTCTAATAAAAACTCTTACTTTTCCTTCATCGGTTGTGCCAATAGTAAATAAATTATTAAAACAATCGGAATTACTTTCTGAAAAAACTTTTTTGTCATCCTGTCCGTTTCCTTTTACCCACATAGAAATTGTAAATTCTGGAATAGTATAATGATAAATAGGTAATTCACTATTTTGTGCAATACTTACATAATCATTAACTCCATCAAATTCTAAAGCATTTCCAGGAAAAGCATCTGTTTCAAGTCCTTCTCCGGTAAGTGTTATATTTACAGCAGGTGCATCAGGATCATCACTAAAAATTGTAAGTGTGTCTGTTACAACTCCTAATGTAGAGGGAGTAAAAGTAACCTGAATATCATGACTTTCATCAGGGAGAATAGTGCAAATTGTTGTATCAACCGAAAAATCAGAATTAGAGGTTGTAATATCTGAAATAAACAAAGTATCTGCCCCGGTATTTGATATCGTAAGTATTTCAGTTTTGAGCACACCTATCAAAACTCCTCTGTAGTCGATAGTTTCCGGGTCAACTTCAATATCAGGTATTAATCCCCTTCCAATAATATACTGGCAGAATTCTGTTATTCCTGTGAATGTTACTTTATCATCTACAGGATTTACACTGAAAGCAGATTTAACAAAACTCCATTCTTCATCAGAATTACTATTTCTTTTAAACAGTCCGATATTATCAGGATTAGATTGGTCTTCTATGGTTAGATCTTCATTCACTGCAAAAGTTAAATCTGCATTGAAAATTCCATCACCAAAGCGGTTTATAGCCCAATATTGGGAATTAAAAGTTGTTAGCAAACCAACCGGATTAATGTTTGGGATTGTATCAATTCTGGTAGTAGTTATTTCTGCTCCACTTTGTGAATTGAAATACATCGATAAACCGGTATTTGTGAAATCAACATTTCCTGCTGTTTCTGTTTGTGTATTGCTAATTCCATCACCAAAAGGAATAGTCGAATTTATCCAGCAGTTAATTGTATCCATATTGGTTAAAGTTCCATTCTTTCCACTAACATAGTCATAAGCAGTTTCACCGGAACCTTCATTGAATTGCCAGTAACTAACCGATCCGCTTTCCAGACCTGTTAATGTCAGATGCATATTTTCACGGATTTGAAACGAATCGCGGGCAACATTCCAGATGCGGATTTCTTCGAGAGAACCGGTCATAAATTCACCTGTTCCGTATTTACTGCCGAAAATTACATTCGCATTTATATTTGGAAGTGGAGCATCAATGCTGGTTCTTTGACCGACAATGTTTCCATCGAGATAACTGGTGAATCCGTTAGTCGTGTTCTGTTTCCAGGTCATTGCAATATGATGCCAGTTTCCGTCTTCCGCTCCGTCTCCAACCGGTATTCCATTTCCGGTTCCACCATCATTGGAAAGAATATGAAGATCGTTCCAACCTGCGACAATATAATTACTGCCTGATTGCTGCCTGACAGCAGAATGAGTGCTGCTTCCTTTGAACCAGTATTCGATGGTGATTTCCGAACCGCTTAAATCATTTATAGTAGTTTCTACAAAATCATCAGTTCCGTCAAATTCCAGGGCAGTTCCCGGAAATCCGTCTGGTGGTAATAACTGTCTGCCGATAATAAACTGGCTGAAACCGGTGATTCCTTCGAATGTTGCTTCATCATTTGCAGCTTTTACAGAACTTGCGGACATCAGGAAACTCCAAGCTGTATCAGCAGTAGAAGAACGGGTGTAAAGATTTATTTGCGATGGCTTGTTTTCATCGCAAGTTGTCAGATCTTCGTTTAAAGTAAAGGTAAGGCTGACTGTGAAGGTTCCGTTACCGAAACGGTTCACAACCCAGTACTGTTCATCAAATATGGTACCAGTACTCGTTGGATTTAAATTTGGCACAGTATCTATGCGGGTAACCGAGATCGTATCTGTACCTGATTTTGCTGTAAAATTCATTGACAGGCCGGTTCCGGGGAAAGTCTCAATCCCGGTGTCAGAAACTATCTGGGTGATACTGGTGCCGCTTCCTAAAGGAATGGTCGATTCAATCCAGTTGTCATCAGTCATATTGTTCAATGTGCCATTGTTGTTATTGATCAATTCATTGGCTATTATCCCCGATCCTTCGTTAAACTGCCAATATGATACAAGGCCATTTTCAGAGCCGGATAATGCTAAATGCATTTTTTCACGGATTTCAGTGACAGTGAGGGCATCATTCCAAATGGCTATTTCATCTATCTTACCCTCGAAAGGCCAACTCTGGTCGTGACGGATGCCAAAAGTTATATTATTGGTGGTACTGCTGAATGAATGAGTATCATAATTACATAGAACGCCATCAACATACAACTTCATTGTGGTTCCATCGTAGGTTCCGGCAACATGGTGCCAGAGGGTATCATACCATGAATAGCTGATCTCATGCCTTGAGCTGCCATTCCCTATTCCGAATATCACCCCTTCGGTTTGCCCGGGGCTTCCGGTTAAAAAGTACCAGTCGTTGTTGGTGTTCCTGCCTTTGTCGAGAATACCCTGCCAGTTGCCCGGGTTATTCATTGCTACCCAGAATTCGACTGTGAATTGCGGGGTGTTCAAAGAAGTATTGGACGGAACTGAAACATAATCGTCAATCCCATTAAATTTAAGAGCCGTACCGGGGAAATTATCAGGTTGAAATGCTTCATAGGCGCCAATATCAATAATTCCATACTGAATTCGCGGATTACCGGCAAGGTCATATTCACCCACATCACCGGTTGTCGTGGATGGATCCCCTGCATTGATACAAGGAGAAGAATTTGACAGATCAAAAGGATGATCACCGGAATTGACAAATTGAGGATTTGTTTCTATACAATTATCATAATCTCCGGTATAATTTGCACCGGATCCTGGTCCTCCAAAACCTGATGTTCCACCTTCAATATCACAATAATAGAAATTCGGGTCATCACTATTTGAATCCAAATATACTTCGTCACCGGAATTTCCATAAATAATTGTATTTCTGAAAATCGGGTCTGAATTATTATGACACCAAACTCCTCCCCAGGAATTATTAACAATTGTGTTATTGATCAATATAGCATTGCTATTGTCAAATAAAATACCACCACAGGTGGAAGCACTATTATTTCTAATGATATTATTTACCAGGACAGGTTCACAATTTGTAATGCAGATCCCACCACCAAGAGTTCCACAACTATTATTATTAAAATCACAATATTTTATTTCAATGTCAGAGTCTTCACAATAAATTGCCCCACCCCACCAATCAGCATCATTGTTAGAGAATGATGAATGAGAGATAAGCAGTTTATTATAAAAATACACATAGATTGCACCACCAAGATTACCTGATTGTCCACTATTTGCTTTTCCATATTCCAGTTGGCAATACACTATTTTTGTAGAGTCATTGGAATCAGGAGTACCATCAAAAATAATCCTGTTCCAGCCGGTGCTGTGGTTTGTTGCCGTAAAAGTGATGGTATTGGTTTCTGTTCCAATGGCAAGTAACCTACCCTGTACATCCAGTTTGTAATGTCCCTGAAATTCTACAAAAATACCGGGGGCGATGGTCAATGTTATTCCGTTGTTTACATAAATATCTCCAACGACTTTCACAGTATCAACACCTGTCCATGTAGTGTTGGCTGAGATGGTATCCAATACGGAGATGCTTGATGCGTATAATCCGAAAAACGGCAATAATGCAATTACAATTAATAGTACATTTTTTTTCATTTTTGTAAATTTTAATTAATATTAATATTGTTTATAACTGAATTTTTTTTATTTTCATTGATAATCTGAAAAGAGTGCGGTTGGGGAAAAGCCGTTTCGGAAATGGAGATATTTTTAACTTGTGAACCAATGCACCCAAGCTGGCAATAGCTGATAAATTTATCCATGGCATTTTCGGTACCCGTTGCCTCAATATTGATTGAATAATCCAATGTGTATTTTACCGAACCTTTAATTTCAAATTCCTCAGCCATTTGTTTTGCGAAGTACAAAAAGCCGACTTTGTAAACTTTTCCCGTTATGATAATTTGTACAGTTTTCATTTGAAGTGCAAATATATTACAGGGGCAATATCAAAGTCAAGTTTTATATGTAATGATTCGTCAATTGTTGTAATGATTCGTCAATTATTGTAATGATTCGTCAATTGTTGTAATGATTCGTCAATTTAATTTTTAATGTGTTTGCAAAGAGGAGGTTACAAAATAGGGAATTTTTACAAAAACCGGTACTTTGATTTGGTTTACCACGATATTTTAAGTGTTACGAAATAGAGGATTTAAAGTAAGAAGGTGAAATTCCTGTGATCTTTTTAAAGTTATTGTGAAAGACAACACGTGTATGATACCCAACCATTTTGCCAATGCCTTCTATTGATAAATGGTTAAATTTTTTATCAGTCAGTAATTGCCGTGCAGCACGAATACGAAATTCATTAACGAGGGTAGTAAAACTTTTAGCATATACCGAATTGATCGCCTTGCTGAGGTAAGTACGGTTGGTTGCGAGGGCAGCCGAAACACTTTCTATATTTATATTGCTGTAGAGGTACGGCTTTTCTTCGGCAAAATATTGATCAAACCTAATGATTAGCTCCTTTTGTTTTTCCGATTCTTCGGTGATAATACTTTTATCTGTTATTTTTTCGGTGATATTTGGTGGGGAAAAATTACCTTCTTCCAGGATTTTTCGGTCGCAGCTTGCCATTTCCAAATTTTTTATAACAAGGTCTTGATAAGCTTTATTGCGTTTTCGATATAAAATAAAAATTAGTATCAACAAAACAATAGCAATGATAATACCTACAGTTATTAAATTGATAATTACCTTGTCTTTTGTTATTGTAAGTTGTTTTAATTCATTATCCTTTTTCAGGGCAAGGTTTTCCTTCTCCTTTTTTTCGGTTTCGTATTTAGTTTGCATCTCCGAAATTATCTTTTCCTTATCAATTGTAAACACCGTGTCTTTTAGTTCAGTAAATTTTTGGTGGGTTTCAAAAGCTTTTCTGTAATTCTTTGTCCGGTAATAATAATCCGATTTACTCTTTAGTATCATAATTATTAAATCCTTATTATTTAACTCCTTTGCAATTTTTTCAGCTTTGTTGTAAAAATCAAAAGCCATTTTATATTGCTTTTTATCTAAATAATAATCAGCAATAGATAATAAAGTTTTGGTTTCATTGTATTTGTCTTTTGATTTTATCCGCAGTTCAATAGCTTTATTGAAATACATTAATGGGTCGGTTATATTACTTTGATATAAGGTATAAATATCGCCCAAATTAGTAAGTACATCAGCTTTTAAAGCTATTAACCTTTGTTTACCGGTGATACTGAAATCATTTAATATTTTTAATGCATTATTATAATTATTAATAGCACTGTCATAATTTTTAAGATTATAATAAATATGGCCAATGTTATTATAAGTGGATGCCATACGGATAGTATCTTTTAATATTTTTTTTACTATCAGGCTCTTTTGATAAAAATCAAGGGCAGGTTTATAATTCTTTAATTTTTTGTTTATTATCCCTACATTATTGTAACATAACGAGAGTAATGAATTGTTGCCCGATTTTTCCGCAAGGTTGATACATTTGTAATAATAATCCAAAGATGCAGGATAATCCGAATCCAATTCAAAAGCATTTGCAATATAAACAAGTGCCTTTTGTTCTTTTTTGGGTTTATTTAATTCACCTGCAAGCCGGTATGCTTGCTTTCCATACGAAATGGATTTATCAGAGCCAACTTCCCACAATTCGTTTAGTAATTTGATCAGTAATGTAAGTTTTTGCTCTTTGTTTTTAACATTGGATAATTCTGTTTCCAGACTGTCAACCATAGTAGAAGATGCAAAAGAACTTGTAATAAACAGCAAGGTAAATAACAGCAAAATATACTTCATAATTAAAGTACCAATTAATTGAATAAAAAAATTCAAAAATAATAAATAAAAAAACCACCCGACAAATATTACGAATGGTTTTTTTTATCTTAGTCAGGGATTGAATTTGAATCAAACTCTGACTTCAAATAAGGGCAGTGGCTTATTCGTCTTTACATAATTCACGATGCGAAGTCCAAATGGATTCATAAAATCACAAGTCCGAAGGATATCCGCCTAACCGGTCAGACCGCTCGCCATACTCACGGGGTGACTTGGAGTCACCCTGTGAGTTACATAGAAGTTATTCCGGCACCTGACATTCAAACCCACTTTCCGGTACTCCATCAGGCACTTGCCCTCCTTTACCACTATTCGGTGCCCATATATCATTCTTGTCAGAATTGTTGACTTGTACATCCATTGTAAAATCTCCCGAAAGATAACCGGAAGTACCGGCTTGTACTGCCCATACATCATTCTTGTCAGTATTCCCTATCTGACTGTTTGCATCTCCGTCGCCTCCTATCATTCCCCAAATACCTGTGCCAATTTCCTTATGTCCGTTTGTTCCACCGTAAACCTTATCTGCTCCGTTTGAAAAATCGTAAGTGTAAATTCCGCCTATTTCTGATAGGGGAGAGGCTGACATAATTCC
>JAIOSH010000129.1 GCA_021107685.1 Bacteroidales bacterium
AATAGATAAATTGGGCAATAATAATTAAAATTATTTTTTTGTTAGATTTTTTATCTAAAACAGCTATGTTGGTTTTGAGTATTTATTTATATTTGGCATTTTTATTAACAAAATTTTTGTATGTTAAATAATGGAACGATTTTTAAATCTATTTGATGATTTAATAGTAAGATATAATGATAACATAGGTGTTTATCTTCTATTAATCTTATTAATACCAACAGGTATTTATTTTTCAATCAGGTTCAGGTTTCTTAATATAACAAGGCTTGGTCATTCGATTAGAATAATCAGTGGCAAATATGATAAAAAAAGCGATACAGGCGATATCAATCACTTTCGGGCATTGACCACTGCTTTATCAGCAACAATTGGAACCGGAAATATTGTAGGTGTAGCTCTGGCAATTTATTTTGGTGGACCTGGAGCAATATTCTGGATGTGGATAACCGGCTTTCTGGGCATGATACTCAAATTTGCCGAATGTACTCTTTCCACAAAATTTCGCAAAGTGCATAAAGATGGTTCCGTATCAGGTGGACCTATGTATTATATGGAAATTGCCTTAAAAGACAAGTTGGGTTTTTTTGCAAAAGTGCTTGCCGTTATTTTCGCAGCAGCAACAATTTTATGTTCATTAGGAACAGGTAATATGGCTCAGTCGCATTCAATGACAGATGTTTTATATACAAATTATAATTTCCCTACATGGATTTCAGGATTATTTATTACCTCTTTAGTATTATTAGTTATTGTTGGTGGAATAAAAAGGATTGCTGAAGTAACCTCAAAATTAGTTCCAATTATGGCAATTGCTTATTTTGTAAGTGCAATTTTAGTGATAGTTATACTTTATGATAAAGTGCCGGGAGCTTTTTATACAATTTTTCATGATGCATTTACAGGAACGGCAGCTACAGGCGGTTTTCTCGGTTCAGCATTTATATTGACAATTACATGGGGGGTCAGAAGAGGGCTTTTTTCCAATGAAGCAGGACAGGGTTCGGCAGCTATTGCCCATGCAGCAGCAAAAACAAAATATCCTGCCAGGGAGGGGCTTGTGGCATCAGTTGGTCCATTGATTGATACTATTATAATTTGTACTATTACCGCACTTGTAATTATTCTTACTGGAGCATGGTCAACAGGCATCAAAGGAGTTGGAATGACTGTTGATGGTTTTACAAGAGGGCTTTCAAATGTCGGACTCGGAAGTATAGGCAGGCATGTTGTTGCCGGCGGGTTGCTCTTATTTGCATTCTCAACAATTATCAGTTGGTCGTATTATGGAACAAGGGCTGCCGAATATCTTTTTGGCGAAAAATTAATTAAACCTTACAGGTATTTATACGGGTTATTTGTTTTCTTTGGTTCAATTTGGGGAATTGATCTGGTATGGCACTTTGTTGATATGGTAATTACATTTATGACAGTACCTAACCTTATAGCATTGTTATTGCTGGCGCCTGTTGTAAGTAAGGAAATAAAGTATTATTTCTCTGAAATGAAGAAATTAGAGGCTGTTTGATAAATTAATTAGTCAATCAATCCTGAAGGTTCGGGATAAAATTAAAAAAATAACTGTAATATTGGCGAGTTAAGGCAAAATCTTATTTTGAAGTGCTTAGTTCAAAACTATTTTTGAGAATTGAAATAATGAATAACGAACATAGAATAAATAATAATGAAATTTAAGAAATATGATTTAGAAGACCGATTTTATGCTGAGCTTGTCGAAGTATAATTAATTTTGCAATAATTATGCAAAGTATAAAAACAGTTAGAAAAAACACATTGGAAAACTGAAGTTTTTTATTTCTAAATTCATTATTGGGTGTTCGTTATTCAATATTTAACATTAGCACATCAAAATATAATACTGCATGAGTCAAGGAAGTATGCAGAAAAAACACTTAAAAGGCAACTCGCTAATTTAAAGCCGTTTGGCAAATTAGTTATATAAGAGTCCAATATAACAAGGTAAAAATATTAAATTAATTTGTTTTTAACTACGAGGTTTGAGCTATCTTATTTCAAATCAATATTCTTTTATCTGCGTTTTGTGAGAATTAAAACCTCGATTTTTTTTGACCAGACTCATTCATATTAAATTAAATGTCTCAATTATTTTATATTCAGGTCCTTCTCGTTTTAAAATGCTTTCAATAAGAAAAAAATTATTAACATCAATTTTTTGGATTTGAATTGTTTTGTATTTATCAATTGTTTTTTGAAACATTTTTTTATCACCAATATATTTTATTCTTCCAATAGTTAAATGTGGGATGAAATTTTGCCTGTCCCTTTCATAACCAATAGATTTTAATTTGTTATGAATATTTCCTGAAAGTTTAAGTAAATCTTTACTTTTTTCAATACCAAACCATATCACTTTTGGTTTATATGAACTACCGAATATACCGACATTATGAAGCAATAAATTAAATCTTGAAGTATTTAAAGCAATTTCCTTAAAAATATTTGAAATCGGTTCAATATGCTCCTCTTCGGTATCACCAAAAAATTTAAGTGTTATGTGAACATTATAAGTATTTACCCATTTTATCTTATCATATTTTAATTCATATTTTAGCTTATTATAAAGATTTAAAAAAGTATTATCAGGATAGATTTTAATAGCTGCAAAAATTCTTTTAATTGACCTTCCTGTGTTATTATTTGAATTTAACATTTTTTTATTTTGTTAATTAATAAAGATGTAAATTTACAATTATTTTATATTTTTGCAAACTTATAAAATTTTGGGGCATTAGCTCAGTTGGCTAGAGCGTTTGACTGGCAGTCAAGAGGTCAGGGGTTCGACTCCCCTATGCTCCACAGTTAGTACTTAGTGTTTGCATGAAAACTATTCAAGTATTCTCATTATAACACTTTGCTGAAAAATGATTAGCTTTACATTATGCAACATAAATTATTGAAATTAAGGATATTTTTTGAAATTGATAGAAATTTATTGAGAATTCTATCTCAATATCTACAAATATCTACAAATATCTACAAATATCTATGAATATCTATAAATATCTAATTAACAAATTGAAACCATCCTTTTATGACAGTAAATCCTTTTATTGCTCCTGATTATTTTTTTGTTGACGAACTTTTAACAGATGAGCATAAAATCATACGAAGTTCGATCAGGGATTGGGTTAATCGTTCTGTAAAACCTGTTATTGAAGAGGCAAACCAGAAACATGAATTTCCTTTACACTTAATAAAGGAGATGGGCGAATTAGGTATTTTTGGTCCATATATACCTGTGGAATACGGTGGTGCAGGATTAGACCAGATTTCTTATGGTATAATTATGGCTGAACTTGAAAGAGGTGATTCGGGAATTCGTTCGGCAGCATCAGTACAAAGCTCTTTAGTAATGTATCCGATATTTACTTTTGGTTCGGAAGAGCAAAGAAAAAAATTCCTGCCTCTTTTAGCAAAAGGTGAAATTGTCGGTGCTTTCGGATTGACCGAACCCGACCATGGTTCTGACCCTGCAAATATGGAAACAAAGATTAAGGATAATGGCGATTTTTATCTTTTAAATGGAACTAAAATGTGGATAACCAATTCTTCTATTGCCGATATAGCAGTTGTTTGGGCCAAAGATGAACAGGGAATAATAAGAGGCTTAATTGTTGAAAAAGGAATGGAAGGTTTTACTGCCCCGGAAATACTTGGCAAATGGTCATTAAGAGCATCAGTTACAGGGGAATTGGTCTTTGACAATGTAAAAGTGCCTAAAGGAAATCTTTTACCGAATATTAAAGGATTAAAAGGTCCATTGAAATGTTTGAATTCTGCCCGTTATGGTATTGCATGGGGTGCTCTCGGTGCGGCAATGGATTGTTATGATGCTGCTTTAAGATACTCAAAGGAAAGAATTCAATTTAACAAACCGATTGCTGCTTTTCAACTAACACAGAAAAAATTAGCTGAAATGCTCACGGAAGTTACAAAAGCTCAATTACTTGCATGGCGTTTAGGTACTTTAAAAAATAAGGACAAAGCTACGCCTGCTCAAATTTCAATGTTAAAAAGAAATAATGTTAAAATGGCATTGGATGTAGCCAGGGAATCGCGTCAGATACTTGGTGCTATGGGAATAACAGGAGATTATCCTATAATGAGACATTTGATGAATTTGGAATCTGTTATAACTTACGAAGGCACTCATGATATTCACCTCTTAATTACAGGCATGGATATTACAGGCGAAAATGCCTTTTATTAATAAACTAAAACTACATTAAAATGGATTTGACACATATTGAACATATTGGTATTGCTGTAAAAAACCTTAATGATAGTATTTCATATTATGAAAATGTGTTAGGTTTAAAATGTTATGCCATTGAAGAAGTTAAAGAACAAAAAGTAAAAACAGCTTTTTTTCATATCGGACAAACAAAGATTGAATTATTAGAATCAACTGCTCCTGAAGGTCCGATAGGAAAATTTATAGAAAAAAAAGGTGAAGGCTTACATCATATTGCTTTTGCTGTTACAAATATTGAAAATGCTTTACAGGAAACAGAGGCAAAAGGTATAACATTGATTGACAAAAAACCAAGAAAGGGTGCAGAAGGACTTGATATTGCTTTCCTTCATCCGAAAGCAACTTATGGTGTATTAACCGAATTTTGTGAAAAAAAATAAAAAAAACACTTATGTTAATTATTGGTATTGCCGGAGGTTCCGGTTGCGGTAAAACAACAGTTGTACAAAAAATCATAAAAGGATTACCTGAAGATGCTGTTTCAGTTATTTCACAGGATGCCTATTACAGGGATAATGGACATCTTTCGACCAAAGAAAGAGCAAAGATAAATTTTGACCACCCTTCATCTATTGAGTTTAAATTATTAATTGAACATCTTGATTTGCTCAAAAAAGATAAAATTATTGAAATGCCAATTTATTCTTATCTTACATGCGGTCGTGCTAAAGAAACAATACCTGTTGAACCTAAGAGAGTAATAATACTGGAAGGGATACTTATACTTACAAATCCACGTGTAAGAGAAAGACTTGATATTAAGGTTTATGTCGATGCTGATGCTGATGACCGTTTGATGCGGATTATATGGCGTGATATTGAAGAAAGAGGACGCTCGTTCAGGCAGGTTCTTGAACATTATGATAATTTTGTTAAACCTATGCACCTTCAATTTATTGAACCTACAAAAAGATATGCTGATATCATTATTCCTCAGGGCGGTAAAAATCAGGTTGCAATTGATATTTTAGCATCAAGGATAAAAATTATTTTAGACAAGTAAAATAATTAGGCAGTATATAAAGTAATAAATTAAATTTATTGGTTATTGAAATTGTACACTCAAACCAATCCTCAAAAAAACCAAAAGAACCTATTTTTCCCTCCCTTTGATAATGTTGATAAATATTTGAGGACATTATTTATCCTTTTGAAATTTATTTGTATTTTTGGACAAATTTAGATCTGAAGATTGATGAACAAAGAAAAATTGACCTCATTTGGAGAACAAATAAGGACATTTCGGGAAGAAAAAAGATTGCCATTGTGAAAGGTTGCGGCTTTTCTGGATATTGACCTTTCATTACTTGGCAGAATTGAGAGAATTGAAAGACAAACACTAATATGGAAAAAACTTTAGCGAGGAATAAAGAGATACCAACTTTTTTTGGTGAGGTACAACTCAAAGGAGAAAGACAAGAAATAGATTTTAAACTAAAAACTGACGATACGCCTATCTGGTTTTACAAACATCCAAACGGAGTATTATGGCAGGGGAATAGTATTGAATGGCTAAAATCATTAAAGGATGAAAGTGTTGATTTGATATTTGCAGACCCTCCTTACAATATAAAAAAAGCAGATTGGGATAGTTTTGAAAGTCAGGAAAAATACATTGAATGGTCAATGCTCTGGATAGAAGAAGCGACAAGAGTATTAAAAACAACCGGTACGTTATACATCTGCGGTTTTTCAGAAATATTGGCTGACTTAAAACACCCTGCCTCCAAAATGTTCAAATCATGCCGATGGATTATATGGCATTACAAAAACAAAGCTAATCTTGGTAAAGATTGGGGGCGTAGTCACGAAAGCATTTTGCTTTTCAGAAAATCAAAGAAGTTTACATTAAATGTTGATACAATTCGTATCCCTTATGGTGAGCATACTTTAAAATATCCAAGTCACCCACAAGCAGAAACTAGCCAGTATGGGAATGGTAAAAATGATAAACATGTTTGGGAGCCTAACCCACTTGGAGCGAAGCCAAAGGATGTTTTAGAAATTCCAACTACATGTAATGGAATGCATGAGAAAACACCACACCCAACACAAAAACCGGAAGAATTACTCCGAAAAATAATTCTCGCTTCTTCTAATGTAGGTGAAGTAGTTTTAGACCCATTTTGCGGTTCAGGAACAACTCCTGTTTGTTCAGAGCAATTGCAACGAAAATGGCTGGCTTGTGACCTCTCTCCAGAATATTTAAACTGGGCAGCTCATCGGCTTGAGTTGGTTGAAAATTGGAGCATTGAAAAATGGATTAAATATGATTTTGAAAATTTAAAAAGAAGAAACTCTATCAGATGACAATTAGACAACTCGTAAAGAAAGCCACAAACAAGGGCAACTTTACCAACTTAAAAGGCTTTATATCTTTTAGTAAGGAATACTTATCATATATCAATGACCAACTTCAAGCGGTTATTATTTCCCAAAATGAAAACCATTATCGTTTTTACCAATACGATAAATCGGCTAATTTTCAAATTACAAGACCTATTAATTCCAACTTAATGTACGATACAAAGGAGTTTGCAAAAATATCCAAAGAGTACGTTAAAATACTTAAAAACATAAAAACAATAAACAAGAAAGACCCTGCAATCCGAGATATTCTCAACAATGCTACTTACACAATACAGCAGTCTATCGGTGCTGCTTTAGATGGATTACCAGCAGGTAAAGCAAATACAGCAAGAAAACTAAATGGCGACTTATTTGAGCACTTTATCCGTTTAATTATCCAGGAAATTGGTATTGAGTGTAAATCGGGAGTTGTCAAAGTCCCAGTTGTTGTTGACAACAAACCATTGTTCAACATGATTTATCAGCACGACTTGATTATTGGAGAAGAAGATATTAAGGTAATTGGTTCAATTAAAACATCAAGTAAAGACAGAATTGATAAGATTTTCATTGACAAGTTTCTTTACAATAAGTTGACAGAAAAGGAAACACCACATATTGCAATTTTCTTGAATGATGTTCAAAGAAAGAATACAAAAAAGGAAAACAAATATGGTATTAACGCAACCTTTCTTCCCGGACACTTTAAAGGGTACACAGTCAAACTCAATCCATTGGATGGAGTTTACTATTGCGACATCAGACCAAACATGATTACTGAATATATTTTGAAAGACCACATAAAAACATTTGACAATTTGCTTATTGAAGACATCTGGAAATTTGTTTAAAGTATGTAGTCATACACATTGGCAAGTTACACAAACCATCACGCAATGCAAAACTTGCCAAAAAGTATGCCTACCCTGACGAAAAAAAATGCACTAAAGCACAAAAAAAGCGTATAAGTCATTAGGCGTAAAGTAGTAAAACGAAATTTAGTGCTTGTCATTTGTGATTTTTAATATTTATTTAAACTTTCAGACTTTATAAGACGGACATTAATTAGACAGAGACAGTTACAGTTACGTAACTTCTTCAATATATTTAATTTTTGTGTTATCAATTTTAATATTGCAATTATTTAATTTTGAAGTATCACTTTTATTTAAGGGAATAAGTTTTCTATTTTTTAAAGTTGTTTTTATATAATCTGTTGTCCTGATTGGGTGAGGTATGTTAAAAAAAGGTCTTAAACTTTCCCAATCTTTATCCCGAATAGTAACAATTTCCTGAAGATAGAAACTCACCCAGATATTTCCTAATTTGTAGTTTGACAAAGTTTTATTCAACTTTTCTTCAGAAATTTGCACATAAAATGGGTCAAGTTCAAAGCCAATATATTTCCTGCCTGTTCTTTTAGCCGAAATAGCAGTTGTTCCTGTACCTGAAAATGGATCTAAGACAATATCATTCTCGTCAGTTGTCATTAATATTAACCTGTCTAATAAATGAATAGGTAATTGACAAGGGTGAGTGTCCCTATTTTTATTGTGTTTTATCCTATGAATATCTGTCCAAACATCTGAAATTAGTGGACCAAATTGATGTAAACCATCTTTTTTGCCACCATAATCTTTTAGTAGAAAACCTTGTTTTCTGTCTCGCTTATGAGGATAGCGTAGTTCATATATTTTTGATTTTTTTTCTTTTTTTTCATAAAATAATATTCCATAATGAGCAGGTTGCAATGATTTTCCCATTGGTGCACTTGGAGCATCCCATGAAATCCAGTGTTTAAAATGAGCAAATTTATTTAGATAAGTTGCATAATAAGTTAGCCATTTAGGAATATTATGTACAAAAATAGAACCTGTTGGTTTTGTAACCCGAATCATTTCCGATATCCATTGTTCGCACCAGTTTAAATATTCCTGAAATTCTAAACTGTCTTTATAACTTTTATAATTCTTTTTCAAGTTGAAAGGTGGGTCTGCAAAAGTCATATCCACTGAATTATCAGGAATATTTTTGAATAATTCCAAACAGTCGCCTTGACAGATTTTATTTATATACTTATCAATCATTTTTTAAAAGTTTCTTTTAAAAGTTTTTCAAATCGCTTTAATTCATCATTATGAAAAGTAAAAACATCTTCATAAGCAGTAACCATTCGTTTTAAATCTCCTTTGCGAACATACCAACCAATACCATCAACAAAACCAATAAATATGGCTTTAGGATAGTGTTCTTTAATTAAACTGTCAATTGAAATCTCTGTTTTTGATTTATCTCCTTGCCCTGATGAAGTTGTAGCAAGAAATGAACTTTCAGCAATAATTATCGGATTTTTCTTATTCGGAATAATAAAATCCATCGTTCTTTTATTGTCAGGTGCATTATCAATTAATTCATTCAAATCACCTGTTTCAAATGGAATATTGAGCTTATTTAATATTTCTTCAACAAGAATTTCAGGATTGTTTTGTTTTTTACCGGAATAGCTTCCTTTTTCCTTGTATCGTATTAAAGTGTCTATCATCTCAGGTATTTCAAATTTTAGTTTTGAAATACTTAGTTTCTTTAATTCAAATAAAGGGATAGTATCTGCAAGAAAAGGAATAGATGCACCTTCAAAGAAAATATTTATTAGCCCTTTTCTAAAATATACATTTTTTTTAATCATTTTAAGAATGGTGCTATCAGACCATTCATTGATATTTTCAGGATTAGTTTCATTATACCATTTTTCTTTATAAACGAGTTTATTTAATTCAGGATAGTCAACAATTCTAATTATGGTTGTTAATCTTTTAAGATATTCGTTTGAAAAACCTGATAATGCTAATAAAGCCCTTAGTCCATTTTCTTTTTCTGAAATAAGTTCTTCAAAAATTTCCTTTTTTAATCCTTCTGTTTCAATACGATTCTTAACGTTCAATAAAGTTTCTTTTAAAGAATTAATATATCCTTCGTAGTCTTCTTCAAATTTAGGGTTGAAGAAATAAAAAGTATTTTTTTCGATTACCGTTTGAAATTTGTTTTCTGTTGTTTTACTCATCCTATTTCTTTTCAAATATTAAAACATATTCTTCTTTCATTGTATTTCTCATTCCCTTAATTGGCTTTAAAATACTTTTTACTAATGGCATATCATATCTTTTTGCTGAATTAATTACAGTTTCTTCCAACCGAATTCCCCCCGTCTGATTTGTGTTTGAACCAATAATTATGACAAGATATTTATTTTTTCTTAAAATTCGAGATGCTTCACCACAAAACTTATCCATATCTTTAAAATAGATTTCTAACTTTTCATGTTTTGTTTTCCCTTTCAAACCAATAAGTTGATTTTGTAATTGTTTTGTGTCATAACCAAGATATTCTAATTGGTCTTTATCGTTTTCAACATAATTAATTGCAAATGAATAAGGTGGCGAAGTGATTATTCCATCTACAGAATTATCAGGAAGTTCAATTTTTAGTGCGTCAGAATTTGTTATTATTTCTACGTTTCCAAGTTTTTTATTATTAAAATATGGATTTTTAAGAAGATTCGTTACAGTTTCAATATAACGTGATAGTACTTTATTAAACAATTGTTCATGATTAGACATTTTTACTCTTTTGGAATATCCTAATGCGTCTAAATAAGCTAATAAAGCCAGAAAATAGATTTTCTTTTTTTCTTTTTCTATTACAGATATTATATCTATTATGTTTTTTTTATTAAAGAACGAAAATAATTCTGTAGAGTTTAGGTTCACCTTTTCTAATAAACTAATATCAATATTTAATGCGTCGTATTTTATTTTCGTCATTAACTGACAAAATGGACTAATATCTATTGCATATGAATTAATTCCCATCAGAGCGGCTTCTATGTTTGTTGTTCCGCTTCCTGTCATTGGGTCAATAATGGTTTCACCTTTTTTTACTCCAAGAATGTTAATAAGTCCTTTTATCAGTTGTGGATGAAATTTTCCGCGATAAGGGAAAAGGCTATGTGTTGCATATCCAGTTGAAAATAAGCCATTTTTAAAATAAGCATTTGTTATTGCCGAACGACTTTCTGTAACAGTATCAGGTATTTCTGAATATCTTAAAAAATGCAAACTATATTTATTTTCATGACTTTTCGCATAAGCAGTTCTTTCAAGGTATTCGTTTTTTTTTAAAGATTTGTATTCAAGATATGCTAATTCATATTCAAACAGTTCTGTTACAGATGGTAATAACTCAACTTTATTGTCAAATAATATATCAGTTGGTGATTGTATTTCATAAAATTTTTGCATAATGCAAATTTATTATTATTTAGTACAAAAATGCATTTTTAGTAAAATGAACATAAAATTTGTAAATCAATCGTCTGACGACTTTTTAGTTTGGACTCATATTTAATTTATTATCAATTTCTTTGTTATAATTTTATTTGTATTTAAATTATGAATTTTAACAAAATAGATACCATTTGACATATTTGATAAATTAAATTCGGTAATTTTATTATTTGTGTATGTTTGGTAAATAAGCTCACCGACAAAGGAATATATTTTTATATCATAATTACCTTTATCAATTTTTATTAAGAATATACCCTTATTCGGATTAGGATAAATTTCAGGGTCAATTTTAATTTTTTTGTGATTAGTAATGCCAAAAGATTCACAGTGTTCACCGGGCGTGGCAAATATTGAATCACCTGCAACATTGACAGCAGCAAATTCGACAGAGGCAGTCCAGTATTCAGGTAAAGAATTATCAATATCAGGGTTGCAAAAAGTTAATGAAGGTCCATTACCATCAGGTGATGCAGGCCAAGGGTCAGAATCACCGTATTCAACAAAATCAATAGTATTGCCAGGATTATCTTTAAGCTTAATAAGCTCTCCACTGTTTTTTAAAGCCCCGCTTGTCCATTGATAAGCTGTTACTCCGAAAGTATTAAACATAGCTATTGAATCAACAGCCATTATTATAAATTCATCAGGATTAAGAATAACAGAAGGCAAATTACCTGTAATACCATCTGAAAAATAAATACCTTGCAGATTTATCTGGTCAGAATCATTATTGTAAATTTCAATAAATTCTAATGAATCTGTTCCTGATTCAGGTGGATTATACATAATCTCTGTTATTACCAAAGCAGGAACATCAACAGGTTCAATGATTGAGAATGTATCATCACTTTCATCGGATGGTTCTTCATCATCAGTGTCTGATATTTTTATAATATAATTGTTTCCTGTGGTTTGATCCGACGGAATGTTCCATGTCCAGCTTTCATCAGAAACAGGAACAGAAGCTGCTAAAATCTCGCGATTTTTCTTATCAGTAAGAAGTTCTATTTTTACATTTCCTGAAAAGTTTGCATAAGTCCATGTTATATTATTTGTAGAACCTTGTTGCCAGTATTCTCCCCCATTAGGGTTAACAACTGTAATAATTTCGTCTTGTGTTGTAACTGAATTTATTATGCCGGGAGTTCCGTTATTAACTAAGCTGGCAGCCCAGCTTCCGGCTAATGAATTATTAAGATCAGGATTAATCAATTCTAATGAAGGACCATTTCCATCCGGCTCATTAGGCCAATCTCCCGAATCATTATATTCTACAAAATCTATCATATTCAAGCCTGCATCTGAAAGTTCTACCATTTCGCCGCCATTACCTAAGTTTCCAGTATAAGGTCCGACAATATTACTTATTCCAAAATATGCAATAATAGTATCAGGATTTTTTGCAACAACTATGAATGAATCAGCCTTGATTATTGTTCCTGCTTCAAAAGTGAAATCAAAGCCGTTTGTAAATGACCACCCTGAGATATCAACATCACTTCCTTTATTATTGTAAAGTTCCAGATACTCGTAATAATTATCATCTCCTAATTCAGAAGATGGATTATACATTATTTCATTAATGACAATGTCAACATCAGGTAAAGTCTCTGTTGTCCGAATTTTATTGTTACTTATATTTTGCGATAATAGGTTTATATTGCTTAAAACCAATATTAAAAGCATATTAAGAATAAGTTTACTGAATTTGTTAAATTTTTTCATTTTTTTTTCATTTTGATTTTTTACAAAAATACTAATTTTTTAATAAAAAAAGCTTCCCAAATATGAGAAGCCTTTTTTTATGTATTAAAATTTAAGTTATTTATGACAACTGATTACTAATTGCCTATTGCTTACTGCCTACTGCCTACTGCCTACCATTCTTATTTATCATCTTTTACTTCTTCGAAGTCAACATCAGTAACTTCATCATCTTTTGAAGAAGAATCGGAACCACCACCATTACCTCCCGGTTGAGCTTGAGGTTCGTCTTGTTGTGCGCCTGCCTGAGTAGCTTTATACATTTCCTCACTTGCAGCCTGCCATACAGAATTTAAGTTATTCATTGCAGCATCTATTCCTGCTATGTTTTTATTCTTATGAGCTTCTTTCAAATCAGCAAGAGCTTTTTCAATAGGAGCTTTTTTATCAGCAGGTATTTTATCGCCGTATTCTTTTAATTGTTTTTCAGTTTGAAAAACTAATGCATCAGCATTGTTCAGCTTGTCGATTTCTTCTTTTTGTTTTTTATCTGCTTCAGCATTTGCTGTAGCTTCATCTTTCATTTTCTGAATTTCTTGATCTGATATACCTGATGAAGCTTCTATACGGATATTTTGTGATTTTCCGGTTGCTTTATCTTTAGCAGAAACATTTAAAATACCATTGGAATCAATATCAAAAGCAACTTCAATTTGTGGTATTCCTCTTGGTGAAGGAGGAATTCCGTCAAGGTGAAAACGTCCTATACTTTTATTTTGGTTTGCCATAGGGCGTTCACCCTGTAGCACATGTATTTCAACGGATGTTTGATTATCTGCTGCAGTAGAGAAAGTTTCGGATTTTTTTGTAGGAATTGTAGTGTTAGCTTCTATCAGCTTTGTCATTACACTGCCAAGTGTTTCTATACCTAATGAAAGAGGTGTAACATCAAGTAGCAATACATCTTTGACTTCTCCTGTTAAAACACCACCCTGAATAGCTGCACCAACTGCAACAACTTCGTCAGCATTAACTCCTTTTGAAGGTGTCTTTCCGAAAAAATCCTGTACTACTTTCTGTATAGCCGGTATCCTTGTTGAACCTCCTACAAGAATTATTTCATCAATATCAGAAGCTTGTAAGCCCGAATCTTTAAGAGCTATTTTACAAGGACCAATAGTATCCTGAACTAAAGAATCTGTAAGCTGATCAAATTTTGCACGGCTTAATTTTTTTACAAGGTGTTTTGGAATACCATTAACAGGCATTATGTAAGGTAGATTTATTTCTGTTTCAGTTGAGCTTGAAAGTTCAATTTTTGCTTTTTCAGCAGCTTCTTTCAAACGTTGTAAAGCCATTGGATCTTTACGTAAGTCTATATTTTCATCTTTCAGAAACTCTTCTGCCAGCCAGTCAATAATTGTATGATCAAAATCATCACCTCCCAAATGTGTATTTCCATTTGTTGATTTTACTTCAAAAACTCCGTCTCCTAATTCTAATATTGAAATATCAAAAGTTCCACCGCCTAAATCAAAAACAGCTACTTTAATATCTTTGTTCTTTTTATCCAATCCATAAGCCAATGATGCAGCAGTTGGTTCATTAATAATTCTTTTTACTGTTAAGCCTGCGATTTCGCCGGCTTCTTTGGTTGCCTGACGCTGTGAATCGCTAAAATATGCAGGAACTGTAATAACAGCTTCTGTAATTTCGTGTCCGAGATAATCTTCTGCTGTTTTCTTCATTTTTTGAAGTACCATAGCTGAAATTTCCTGCGGTGTATATTTCCTGTCTCCTATTTCTACACGTGGTGTATTATTATCTCCTTTTACAACTTTATACGGCACCCTCTTTCTTTCTTTTTCAACCCTGTCATAAGTTTCACCCATAAACCTTTTTATTGAGAAGATGGTTTTTTGAGGATTAGTAATAGCTTGTCTTTTTGCAGGATCCCCGACTTTTCTTTCCCCGTTCTCTGTAAAAGCTACAATTGAAGGAGTTGTTCTTCTTCCTTCACTGTTTGGTATGACAACAGGTTCGTTACCTTCCATAACTGCAACACAAGAGTTAGTTGTACCGAGATCTATTCCTATGATTTTTCCCATTTGTTTATATTTTTATTATTATTAAATTTTTTTAACTAAATTGGCTTCTCAATGATTATGCCAAATTTATTTATTTAATTTATCCGAAAATATTTTTATTGAATATTGTATGAAGTTTTATTATTATAATCAACAGTTTATTGTATTATGTGTCAAACTTTTACATAATAGGTCATAATGTTTCTATTAAATATTATTTGTTTATTTGTAGAATTATAAATGACTGACAAATTGAGTGACAAAAAGACAGGGGTGTTTTTTGAAGAAGTAACAGTAGCAGTAGGCAGTGGCAGTAGGCAGTAAGCAGTAAAAGGTGTGATCGGTGATTCGGTAATCAGTAACAAATCACAAATAAATTTGAAATCAGTAATTGATATGATTAACAGGAAATTCAACGCAGACAGATCTATCGATGCTGTCAAATTTGATGAAATAAAGTGGGATGCACCGACCTGTCAGCGTGCGAAGCACCTGACAGTGTCAAGATAAAGATAAAGCAAATGCAAAAAATTGAACCATTGGAGAATGGCAATAATCACTTTAATTAACAGCACAAAAATATAATAATATAAATTTCTAATTTCAAACCGTGAACCATTACCAACAAAACAACTTACAACTTAGGTTTTTACAATCCCTTAATACCTGAACTTAATATTCATATTTATCAATTCTCCTACTGTTTCGGTATGTAAGGGTTTGCTTCGCATTTTAGAACATCTGCTTGAAAAAATTCCTATTCCGTTATTTATATTTGTATATTCGGGTTTTTCCTGTACAATACTGTTTGAAGGCTCATTTACATCAAGATATATGTCAAATTCTTCTGCTGCAACAGAAATTATAAAATCAACTTTCCCCGTAAAACGGTCTTTAATTTTATCTTCCTCGTTTTGGTCTTTGTATGGGATATAGTTTTTAGCTAAAATAAAAAAATCTTCATTCATATAGAAATATTCTATTTTATTAGTTGTTGATTCGCTTTTTTGAATGTCAAAGGCTAAATCAAGCTTTTTATAAATAGTATCAGTAGAATTATATTCAAGTTCCTTATAATTAAATTGTATAAGAATTTCATATCTTATTCCGTTTTTAGCAGTGTTACATACAACCTGTGTATTAGCCCCGGGTTTATTCAGAAATTTTATAAATTCCGAATGATAATTTGGTTTGTTTATTGAAAAGTCATTAACTAATGGGGTTTCGGATGTTATCTCCTTAGCTGTTATGGGATTTTTAATTTTTAATTTATAAGTATAGTCGCCATTTAGCCATAAAGTGTCAAATTCAAGAGTATCAAGTGGATCTACCGGATTAATAATATAATATGTTGAGTAATAATCATAAGGTTTTGTTTTGTAAATAATTTGTTTGGGATAATAAAATATTCCGGGTTCTTTATTATAAATAGTTGTTGTATCAAATTCCAGTATTTGAGCAAGATTACCATTATCCCATGCTTCAAGTGTTACATTCAGTTTACAGGAATAATTGCTGGAATCTTCAATTGTAGCAAAATATAAAGCATTTCCTTCGCCAAGGAATGCTTTATTGATTTTAATATATTGCGTATTACTTTTTTGATCTATTAATCCGTAAACTACTGTAATATCTTCCCATTCAGCATTAACATCAAAATCTGTTTCGCAGGAATTGAAAAGCAAAGGCATTAAAATCAGAATAAAAATGTATTTAAGAAATTTCATCAGTTTTCAAGTTTTAAAATTATTAAGCAAAATTACTTAAAATTTTTATACCTTTGCTAAAATTTAAAATTATGTCTGATTCCAGAAAATTTTTGAAAATTACTACCCATGTCCTGCAGGAAATGAAGCTAAAAAAGGAAAAGATAACCATGCTGACAGCTTATGATTATTCAATGGCAGGATTGCTTGACGATGCAGGGATTGATGTCATATTGGTTGGCGACTCAGCTTCAAATGTAATGGCAGGACACAAAACAACACTTCCTATAACATTAGATGAAATGATATACCATGCATCTTCTGTAATGCGTGCTGTTACAAGGTCCTTAGTAGTTGTTGATCTGCCTTTCGGTACTTACCAGGGAAATTCAATTGAAGCATTACATTCGGCTATCAGAATAATGAAAGAATCAGGAGCAAATGCCATTAAAATCTAAGGCGGAAAAGAAATTATTTCATCTGTTGACAGAATTTTATCAGCAGGTATTCCTGTTTTGGGTCATTTAGGATTAACCCCACAGTCTATCCACAAATTCGGAACTTATATTGTAAGAGCAACAGATGAAGGTGAAGCTAATAAATTAATTAAAGATGCCAATTTGCTCGAAAAAGCAGGCTGCTTTGGTATTGTACTGGAAAAAATTCCTGCAAAATTAGCTGAGCAGGTTACAAGCGAAATTAAAATACCAACTATCGGTATTGGTGCAGGTAGCGGTGTTGACGGACAAGTACTCGTTTTACACGATATGCTTGGAATAACTCAAAAATTCTCTCCCCGCTTTTTAAGAAGATACCATAATCTCAGTGAAGAAATCAAAGGTTCTGTAACTACATATATTAATGACGTAAAATCAGGTGATTTCCCTAATGATAGAGAACAGTATTAAAAAAGAAGATTTTTAGATTGTTAGATTGTTAGAATTTTAGATTTTAGGTTGTTAGAGATTAGAAGATAATCAATTAATGTTTGTCCATTAAGCCAATAAAAATCAAAGAATAACCGTCATTGCGAGAAACTGACAGTAGGGATTGTGTGATAGAGTTTCGTAGTCCCGAATTTTCAGCGATTTTCTAAGTGGAATTAAATTTAGTATAAATGACGAAAGAGACCTTTTTAGACCGGACTCAATCTAAAATCAAAAATTTAAAATTATATCGTAAAAACACTGACTTTATAAACATACTCTAAATAATATTTTAATCCATGCTTTATTCTTATTCTTTAGAAGAAAGAATCTTATTTGAAGACAATCACATTATTATTATAAATAAACAGCCTTCGGAAATTGTACAGGCTGATAAAACAAAAGATGAACCCCTTAGTGAGACTATAAAAAAATATTTAAAAAAAAAGTATAATAAGCCTGGTAATGTTTTTCTCGGAGTTGTACATCGCTTAGACCGTCCTGTGAGTGGTGCAGTTATTTTTGCTAAAACAGGCAAAGCACTTGGCAGGTTAAATAAAATGCTCCGAAACAAGGAGATACATAAAACTTATTGGGCTGTTGTTAAAAATATGCCTCCTGAAAAGCAAGGTCATTTGATACATTATATATATAAGAACAAACAAAAAAATAAATCTTTTATTTATAAAAAAGAAATAAAAAATTCTTTGCTTGCCGAATTAAAATACAAAATAATAAATAAAAGTAAAGATTATTTTCTTCTAAAGATAGATTTACTCACAGGTCGTCATCATCAGATAAGAGCACAATTAGCTCATATTGGTTGCCCAATAAAAGGAGATATTAAATATGGATTTTCCAGAACTAATAAAAACGCATCTATTCACTTGCATGCAAAAAAAATTAATTTAATTCATCCTGTTAAAAATGAGCAGCTTACAATTACTGCCAAGCCACCTAATGACATAATATGGAATTTTTTTGAAAATACTTAAAAAAAAAAGTAAAAAATATTTGGAATTTAAATTTTTATTATTATTTTTGCCAATCACTTTGTAATAAAATTTTCTTTAAAATAGTTTATGTGTAAAGTACATTTTTTTCATTTGCCTGTATCTCAACAAACTAACATAATTACTTAGCTTAATCAACAGGTTTGAGAAAGAAAGTTCAATATATATTTTTTTTTATTAATTAATTTAATTATTAACCTAAACAATTTTTTTATGAAAAAGTTTACAAAAATTTGTCAGTTGATGGTAATATTAATGTTATCATCTGCTGTGGTATTTGCACAAACAACGCGTACCGCGGCAAACAAAGATGTGGAAGCTAAATTAGCAGGCAATGTCATAGAGACAACTGTTAATGATGTTACTCCTAATCCTAATAACGAGCCTATTCCATCTGAGGCTTTATTTGATTTTCTGTTTGAATATGCTGTTGGTGTAGCTGGTGGAGAAGCCGGTATTGAAACAGACGGCTCAAACATCTATACCGCAAAATGGAATGGTGGTGATTTTTACAGATATCAGATGGATGGTACCTATTTAGGTTCTTTTACCATTGCAGGTGCTTCAAATATTAGAGACCTTGCTTATGACGGAACTTATTTTTACGGT
>JAIOSH010000354.1 GCA_021107685.1 Bacteroidales bacterium
ATTTTATAATGACCCAATCGTCAGTATTAACAACAGCAGCCTCGCGTGAACGGTTTTTTTGACTTTCCAAACCTTTAGTAAAACCCTGCATATCAACTTTCCATCCATGTTCTTTGGCAATTAATTGCGTAAGATCGACCGGGAAACCATAAGTGTCAAAAAGTTCAAAGGCAAAATTCCCGTCAATGAGCTTTTTATCATTTTTTACTGAAATATATTTATCAAATTTTTTTATTCCTAAGGAAAGTGTTCGCAGAAACGCTAATTCTTCTTCTGTAATCACCTTTTTGATTAATTCCTGCTGTAATTTGATTTCAGGAAATACACCTCCCATCTGTTCAACAAGTATGGGAACCAGTTCGTTGATAAATGGTTCTTTAATATTAAGAAAAGTATATCCATATCTTACTGCTCTTCTTAAAATACGGCGAATAACATAACCGGCTTTATTATTAGAAGGTAATTGCCCGTCGGCAATTGAAAAAACAACAGCTCTTAAATGGTCTGCTATAACACGCATAGCAATATCAATTTCTTTATTTACACCATATTGCTTGCCGGCAATTTTGGCTATATGTTGAATAATCGGTTGAAAAATGTCAGTATCATAATTAGATTTTTTATTTTGAATAACCATGCATAATCGTTCAAAACCCATTCCTGTATCTACGTGCCTCGCAGGTAAAGAAACAAGTTTCCCGTCAAGTTTTCTGTTAAATTCTATAAATACAAGATTCCATATTTCAATTACTTCAGGATGGTCGGTATTAACAAGAGTTTTACCTTTTATTCTATCTTTTTTATTATCATCGCGAATATCAATATGTATCTCAGAACAAGGACCACAAGGTCCTGTATCGCCCATTTCCCAGAAATTATCCTTTTTAGAACCGAAAATTATTCTTTCTTCAGGAACTATATTTTTCCAAAAATTATAAGCCTCAATATCTTTAGGTAAGCCTTCATTTTCATCTCCGCCAAAAACAGTAACATACAAGTTATTTTTATCAATTTTGCAAATATTAGTTAAAAATTCCCATGCCCATTCAATTGCTTCTTTTTTAAAATAATCACCAAACGACCAGTTGCCAAGCATTTCAAACATGGTATGATGATAGGTGTCATGACCAACTTCTTCCAGATCATTATGTTTTCCGGAAACCCTGAGACATTTTTGAGAATTTGCTATACGGGGATATTTAACAGTAGAATTTCCGAGAAAAATATTTTTAAATTGATTCATCCCTGCATTTGTAAACATTAATGTCGGATCATCTTTTATAACCATAGGAGCAGAAGGGACAATCCTGTGTTTTTTTAACTCAAAAAAATCAAAAAAAGTCTTTCTTACTTGTGAAGATATCATATTAGTCAAGTTATTAACATCTTAAAGTTAATTTCTATATTATTAAGTATTGCAAATGTAAATTATTTAATTAATTTTGCAGATTCGGAAAGAGTATTTTTTGCTAAATAAAATATTTTTTATCTAAAACTTAAATAATGGCAAAAGTAAAATACCAGTATAATAAGAATTCTCTTCAATACGAAAAAGTACCTGTTACATTTAAAACCAGGCTGTTAAAGTTTCTCTCGTTTATTTTTACAGGAATAGTATTTTCTGCTGTTATAATTTTTATTGCTTATAACTTTTTTAATTCCCCAAAAGAAAAAATTCTTAAACGTGAAATAGCACAATACAAATTACAAAATGAAATTATAAATGACAGGCTTGATCGTATTTCTATTTTATTAGATGATATGCAAGAAAGGGATGATAATATTTACAGAGTTATTTTCGAATCCGAACCTATTTCCAGTACAGTAAGAAAAGCAGGTTATGGTGGAGTTAACAGATATGCAAAATTAGAAGGATATAAAAATTCTGAAGAAATTATTAATATTACAAAAAAAATTGACAGGATTTCCAGCCAATTATATGTACAATCAAATTCATTTGATGAAGTTTACGAAATGGCAAAAAATAAATCTGAAATGCTTGCTTGTATTCCTGCAATTCAACCTGTCAGTAATAAAAATCTTAAAAGATTATCTTCATATTATGGTTACAGAACTGACCCTTTTTATAAAGTGAAAAAATTTCATCCCGGAATAGATTTTTCCGCACCAATAGGAACAGAAATATATGCCACGGGAGATGGTAAAGTTATTGAAATCAAACGTTCAAGACGTGGATACGGGAACAGGCTTACAATTGACCATGGTTATAATTATGTAACTATTTATGCTCATATTGATAAATTTAAAGTAAGAAAAGGACAAAAGGTTAAAAGAGGTCAGTTAGTTGCTACAGTTGGTAATACAGGGAAATCAACTGCACCGCATCTGCATTATGAAATCAGAAAAAACGGTAAGGCAATAAATCCAATATATTATTTTTTCAATGATCTTACACCCGAAGAATATGAAAAAGTTTTAGAGCTTTCGACAAGACCTTCACAAACAATGGATTGAGACACTTTTTTTTTAATATCAATGCTTTCAAAAAAAGAAAAATCAGATAAGTTATTTTATGCAATAGGTGAAGTAGCAAAGATGTTCAATGTTAATACTTCGCTTATTCGTTATTGGGAAAAGGAATTTGATATAATCAAACCACAAAAAAACAAAAAAGGAAATCGTTTATTTACTCAATCCGATATCAACAATTTCTACATTATATATCACTTAGTAAAAGAAAGAGGTTTTACATTGCAGGGAGCTAAAGAAAAACTCAAACAAAATAAAGAAGATACGATTAACAATATTGAAATTGTAAAATCTTTGCAAAAAGTAAAGGAATTTTTATTAGAAATGAAAAAGGAATTATAATCTAATCTGTATTTATTCTTTCTTCTCTTGGAATTTAAATTCATAACATAAAGATACTTATAAATTAGCACACATTGCTAAGGCGATCGTACAAATTTTTCAGAAATTCGAGATTAATCAAATGATGTTTTCGGATTTTTCCAGCTACATAATAAGAAACAAAAAGACCAATAGATACTCCAACTATTAATCCAATAATTGACTCCTCTGTTTTTATTACTTCAATAAACAATTTATTCTCAAAATAAACATGAATTGATAAAGTATATCTCCCTTTCGATTCAGAGCAGTGATAATTAGAAATAATATTAGACCAACGCATATTATGACAGATACAGCAATAATATATAAAAATTTATTGATAGTTTTTTTAGTTTTTTAATCGTAGGTAATTCTTTTTTCCTATTTTCGTATATAATTCTTATATAATATCTGAAATTTTAATAAACTACCAAATATGAAATCATGGCAAATCATTATTATTTTAATAGTTTTTAGTATAAAATCTCTATTTTCACAATCCACAGATTTTCGTTCTATTCATATTGAACAATCAGGGTATTATAAAAATTTAGGATTATCAAATATAAAGAAATTTGATTCAATAAATAAATTCAGGCTCTTGCCAAAAAATTTTAAGAACACAGATTGTTCATTGGAAAAGACTGTTTTTGGTTATCAACCGTATTGGGGTGGAAGCAATTACCTGAATTATCAATGGAATTTATTATCCGATCTTTGCTATTTTTCTTATGAAGTTGACCATAATACAGGCAATCCCATAACTACTCATAATTGGCTAACAACAAATGTTATTGATACTGCAAAAGCCAATGGCGTTAATGTTCATTTATGTGTAACTTTATTTTCGGGTCATGCTACTTTTTTTTCAAATAATCTGGCACAGCAAACCTTAATATCCAACTTAATATCTTTGACTGAACAACGGGATGCTAAAGGAGTTAATATTGATTTTGAAGCTGTTCCATCATCACAAAGTTCTCATCTTACGGAATTTATTATTGATTTATGCTCTCAAATGCACAATGCAATACCAGGCTCTGTTGTAAGCATTGCTTCACCTGCTGTTAATTGGAATAATACTTTTAATATACCTGCTTTAAATGAACACATTGATCTTTTTATAATTATGGGTTATGATTATTATTGGAACGGAAGTTCACAAGCGGGACCGGTATCAGGTTTATACAGTATGACAGGAAATTATAATTACAACCTTTCGCGAACGATTTCATATTATCAATCCGAAGGAGTCTCTAAATCAAAATTAGTGTTAGGATTACCATATTACGGCAGGCAATGGCCTACAGAAAGTCAAACACCACCTTCAAATACGACAGGTAATGGAACAGCTTTAACTTATGCCAATGTAATGAATAATTCATCAGGATATTATACAAATGAGAACAAGCATTGGGAAGGAAACAGCTTTTCTCCATATTTTGCTTTTTTTACTGATGAATGGAATCAATGTTTTATTGATGATGTTTATAGCTTTGGAAAACGATATGATATTGTTATTCAAAGAGGACTGGCAGGAATTGGAATATGGGCTTTGGGATATGATAATGGTTATACTGAATTATGGAACCTGATAAGTGATAAATTTACTGACTGTGCTCTTATTCCTTGCTCGGATACGATTTTCGATTCAGGAGGACAGGCTTTTGAGTATTATAATAATGAAGATTATGAAATTACCATTACTTCACACGACACAACCCAGATAACTTTAACTTTCAATACATTTGAACTTGAATCCGGTTATGATTCGCTTTGGATATTTGATGGTCCCGATATGTCTTATCCTTTAATTGGTGGGTATTCCGGCATTGTAAGTCCTGAAACAATTTACTCATCAGATAATTCTTTAACTTTAAGTTTCTATTCTGATAATGCCACAACAGAACAAGGCTGGGAAGCTGTTTGGGAATGTTTTTCTACATTTATTCATGAAAAAAATAAAACAGATTTTTCCTTAAGTGTGTATCCTAATCCTTTTATTGATAATGCAACAATATCTTATTTTTTAGATTCTCCTGCTAAAATTAAGATTAGTATTACAGATTTATCAGGCAAAAGTATCATTTTATTAAATGAGTTCAAATCAGGCGGATATTACAAACATATATTTTCTCCTGAAAGTATTTCATTAAAAAGATCAGGTATTTATGTACTTAACTTTTATATTAACAACTATCTGAAAAAAACTCTTAGCTTAATTTGGATTGAATAACTTTAATAATTTTTCTGCTCCTAATTTTGATTTTTAGTTATTTTTGTGAAATAACTTAGTTGAAAAGGATTTTAAATAAAATGTTAAAGAAATATTTAAAAAATTTACAAGATACTTTTAATCGGGGTGATGCACGAGAAGAAAGTTATTATAAACATCTTGAGAATTTATTTTTAAATTTTGCAGAAAACAAAAAAATAAAAGATGTTCATATAACTATCTTACCAAAAAAAACCGAAGCAGGTAATCCCGATTTCAGAGTTTGGGACGGCAAAAATCATATAACAGGTTATATTGAAGCAAAAGACCCTTCGGTGAAAAACCTTAACCGGATTGAAGACACTGAGCAATTAAAACGATACCGTTCAACATTTCCTAATGTAATTCTTACCAATTTTTATGAATTCAGATTATACCGTAATGGTGAATTAATTGAAAAAGTTTTTATTGGCAGACCTGTAATTGCTCATAAATTAAAAACTATACCACCGGTTGAAAACCAAATGGAATTTTTTCAATTGCTTGATAAGTTTTTCTCATTTTCATTGCCCCATGTCAGAACAGCAAAAGTACTTGCTTTGGAATTAGCAAAAAGAACACGTTTTCTGCGGGATGAAGTAATTAGCATTGAATTAGAAGATGAAGAAAAAAATGGCAAAAAAGTAATTCTCGGATTTTATGAAGCATTTAAAAAATATTTAATCGGTACTCTAACAAAAAAACAATTTGCAGATTTATATTCACAAACCATTACTTATGGTCTATTTGCCGCAAGAACAAGAGCAGAAAATGGATTTAATCGTGAACTTGCTTTTAAATATATTCCAAATACAATTGGAATTTTACGTGATGTATTCAAATTTATTTCTTTTGAAGAACCACCGAAATCTTTACAGGTGATTGTTGATGATATTGCAGAAGTTTTACATGTAACAGATGTAAAAAAAATATTGCAGGAATATTTCAAAGAAGGAAAAGGCAAAGACCCGATTATTCATTTTTACGAAACTTTTCTTGCTGCTTATGACCCTGCAATACGTGAACGCAGAGGAGTATATTACACTCCTGAACCTGTTGTAAGCTACATTGTGAGTTCAATAAATCAAATTTTAAAAACACATTTTGAATTGGCTGATGGTTTGGCAAGTCCTGAAGTAACCTTGCTTGACCCGGCAGGTGGCACTTTGACATTTCCTGCTGAAGCATTAAAGATTGCTGTAAAAGAATATACCGAAAAATATGGCGAAGGCGGTAAAACTAATTTAATTAAAAACCAGATTTTACCGAATTTTTATGCTTTTGAACTAATGATGGCACCTTATGCTATTGGTCATCTGAAAATGAGTTTTTTATTTGAAGAATTAGGTTATCGCTTGGAAAATGATGAAAGATTTAATCTTTACCTGACCAATACCCTTGAAATGGATGACTTGGAACAAATCCATATTCCCGGA
>JAIOSH010000016.1 GCA_021107685.1 Bacteroidales bacterium
AAAAACAAAAAGTTTTAATGCAAAAGAGCGGTGAAATAATTTCAGAATTGCTTGATAACGATTTACAAATCAACCAAAGCGAAACAACTATAGAACTTAATTTTGCAGTATTAAAATTCAAGCATACTATCAAAAAGAAAGATAATTAGAAAGAAATGTTGGATAAATGGAATTAAATAAGAAAACAATCCGTGAATAGTAAGCATCGTGAAGCCGGAAGATCAACATATTGAATATAATGAAATCTGGAAAGATGAATACCTAAAAGTGTTGGCTGCTTTTGCCAATTCAGGAGGTGGAAAATTGGTTCTGGGTATCAATGATAAAAGAGAAATCTGCGGTCTTTCTCATGTTTCAAAACTAATGGAAGATATTCCCAATAAGATAAACAATATACTTGGTATTCTTGCCGACGTTAAACTTAATCAAAAAGAAGGAAAAAAAATTATTGAGATTGAAATCCAACCCTATTCACATGCAATTTCATATAAAGGACATTATTATATTCGCTCCGGTAGTACAATACAGGAATTAAGAGGTGGCAATCTTCAGCAATTTTTACTTTCCGGAAGAAATAGTTACTGGGATGAACAGGAATGTAAAGGAGTTACTTTAGATGACTTTGATATAATAAAAGGGAATTCCGGTATAAGCCTTTCAGAATTATTAAAGGTTTCAGGTCTTTCCAAAAGAACTCTGGAACGATGGCTGAAGAAATTAAAAGATCAAAATAGAACTGAATTTAAGGGCGCTTCTAAAACCGGCGGTTACTTTGCAAAATGATTTGTCCACTAATTACACTAATTAACATGAAAAAAATTCATAAAAATCCGTGAACAAAATTAGTGCAATTCGTGTAATTCGTGGATAAAGATGAATTTGTAGATACACACTAATTACACTAATTAACACAAAAGATTTTGGAATTAATTAAAAACAACTGGCTTTAAATTGGGTATCTTAATTAACTTTGGCACAAAGAGTTTACAATATAAAAGACTCGTCCACTAATTAAAGTCCGTTTATAAAGTTCACCTTGAGAAATATTTTAGATTTTAGAATTAATTCATTTAAGATTAATAAGTTGGTAACAAATCAAAAAATTTTAAATCTAAAATCACAAATTATAACGTAAAAACACTGACTTTATGGACAAACACTAATTACACTAATTAACATGAAAAAAAATTCGTAAAAATTCGCGTTAATTCGCGGACAAAATTAGTGTAAATTCGTGTAATTAGTGGACAAAAAGATGTGTTGAACTGGATTTTTGGTTTTATTTGGTAAACGAAAATTAAAAATACAAATGAAAGGAATAATATTAGCAGGTGGTGGAGGAACAAGGCTCTACCCTGTTACAAAAATCGTATTAAAGCAATTATTACTTTCTGCTGTTGAAACAGATTAAAGCTCGAATCACTTGGGCGGGGCTTTGCGTGGTTAGATACAGGAACATATGAAAGCCTTCTTGAAGCATCGAATTTTATTGGAGCAATTGAAAAAAGACAAGGATTAAAATTAGCTTGTATTGAAGAAATTGCATATTATAAAGGGTATATAACAAATAAACAACTATTAGAATTAGCTGAACCATTAAAGAAAAGTCAATATGGACAATATTTTTTTAAAAACGATCAACACATAGAATTTTTATTTTAAAAATTCGAAATAACAACAAATATTAATTGGCAAAAAACTACATAAATAGTTTTTTTAAAGGTCATTCCAGATCTGTAAAAGCTAAAAAGAATATCATTTATTCTTTATTTTTAAAAGTAATAAGTATTATTGTGGGTCTTGTTTTTGTACCTTTAATTCTGGGCTATTTAGATGCAGAAAGGTATGGTATATGGCTAACATTAAGCTCAATCATTTCATGGTTTTCATTTTTTGATATTGGTCTTGGAAATGGATTACGAAACAGATTAACTGAAGCAATTGCAAAAAATGATACTCAATTGGCAAAAACTTATGTTAGTACCACCTATGCCATCCTGGGGATGATTTTTATATTACTAATAGTGGCTTTTTTGATGGTTAATCATTTTCTGAATTGGCAAAAAATATTGAATACTACTGCCATAGAAACAAGTGAATTAGCTATTGTGGCAAAAATTGTATTTGTGTTTTTTATTTTCAGGTTCTTTTTTAAATTGATTGGAACGATACTAATGGCAGACCAACGCCCAGCAATAAATAATGCTTTTGGACCTTTAGGAAATATTATTGCATTAATAATAATTTTTATTCTAACAAAAACAACGAATGGTTCTTTAATATATTTATCAGCAGTTCTTAGTATTGTTCCTGTATTTATTTTAATATTGGCTACATTATTCTTTTTTATTAGAGATTATAGAAAATATGCCCCATCATATAGATATATTAATTTAACAAAATCAAAAGACTTATTAGGCTTAGGTTTTAAATTTTTTTTTATTCAAATTGCTGCCATCATTTTCTTTTCTGCTACAAATTTTTTAATAGCTCAATTTTCAAATCAGAAAGCAGTAGCAGCTTATAATGTGGCCTATAAATATTTATTTATGGTAAATATGGTTTACGGTATTATTCTTACTCCATATTGGTCTGCGGTAACCGATGCAGTTGCAAAAAAAGATTATACTTGGTTAAAAAATAGCATGAGAAAATTAAATATTTTGTCGGGGGTAATGACATTAATCTTGATTGGGGCTTTGCTTATTAGTCCTTTTGTGTATAAATTATGGATAGGCGATAAACTTACAATACCATTTTCATTAAGTCTGATAATTTCACTATATTTAATTCAGCAAGTAATTGTTATGCCTTTTTCAACATTTATTAATGGATTTGGTAAACTAAAATTAGGAATGTATATTCTTCCAATGAAAATAATATTGTATATTCCCTTAGCGTATTTCTTGGGTGAAAAATTTGGGGCTTTTGGAGTTGTTTTATCTATGTTATTAATTCAACTTACTTCTTTAGTAATAGAGCCTATTCATGTGTTTAAATTAGTTAATCAAAAGGCAAGTGGAATCTGGAATAAATAATAAGGATATATTTATTACTGCAAAAATTTATAAGATAATATAAAATATTCATGAGCAATAAATTGGACCATAACCGATGTTACCAAACTCAATTTATTTTTGAGTGGGAGTATGAGGATGAAAATTTGGTCTCTTATACTTGTTTTATTAAAGATTGATTATTAATTAGATATAAAATTATATACAGATGAAAGGAATAATATTAGCAGGAGGTGGAGGAACAAGGCTCTACCCTGTAACAAAAACCGTATCAAAGCAATTATTACCAATTTATGATAAACCGATGATATATTATCCACTTTCGGTATTGATGCTTGCTGGAATAAGAGAGATACTTATTATTTCTACCCCACAGGATACTCCACGATTTGAAGAATTACTAAGAGATGGTACTAATATTGGAATGAAATTTTCCTATAAAGTACAGTCAAGTCCTGATGGTTTAGCCCAGGCATTTATTCTCGGAGATGAATTTCTAGGAGATGATGATGTTTGTTTAATTCTTGGAGATAATATTTTTTATGGTTCAGGTTTACTCGAATTATTGCTTTCTGCTGTTGAAACAGTAAAAAATGAAAGAAAAGCAACAATATTTGGATATTATGTAAATGATCCTGAGAGATATGGAATTGCTGAATTTGATAAAAAGAATAATGTTTTATCAATTGAAGAAAAACCCAAGAAACCAAAATCAAATTTTGCAGTTGTTGGATTATATTTTTATACTAATGAGGTAGTTAAAATTGCTAAAAAAGTGAAACCAAGCGATAGAGGTGAGTTGGAAATAACTTCTGTTAATCAGGAATATTTAAAAATGAACAGATTAAAGCTCGAATTACTTGGGCGGGGCTTTGCGTGGTTAGATACAGGAACACATGAAAGCCTTCTTGAAGCATCTAATTTTATTGGAGCAATTGAAAAAAGACAAGGACTTAAAATTGCCTGTATTGAAGAAATAGCATATTATAAAGGTTATATAAAAAATGAACAACTATTAGAATTAGCTGAACCATTAAAGAAAAGTCAATATGGACAATATCTTTTAAAAACGATCAACACATAATATTTTTATTTTAAAAACCCTTGATTCATGAAAGAAGAAATGAAAAAAATTTATGTGACACAACCTTCTCTACCCCCTTTAAAAGAATTTGTCGAATCATTGAAAGAAATATGGGAAAGTATGTGGTTAACGAATGAAGGAAAATTTCATAAAGAATTTGAAAAACAGTTAGCAGAATATCTCGGTGTAAAATACATCTCCTTATTTGCAAATGGAACTTTGGCATTAATTTCTGCTTTACAGGTTTTACGAATTTCCGGAGAAGTAATTACCACACCTTATAGTTTTGTTGCGACCACACATGCATTATGGTGGAACGGGATTAAACCTGTTTTTGTGGACATTGAGCCTGATTATTGCAATTTAAACCATGAAAAAATTGAAGCAGCAATAACTTCTAAAACAACTGCAATACTGCCGGTTCATGTTTATGGTAACCCTTGTAATGTGGAAAAAATACAGGAAATTGCCGATATTTATGGATTAAAAGTTATTTATGATGCTGCACATGCCTTTGGTGTTGAAAAAAACGAAAATTCAATATTAAACTTTGGAGACCTTTCTATTTTAAGTTTTCATGCAACAAAAACTTTTAATACTATAGAAGGTGGTGCTATTATTTGTCATGATGAAAAAACCAAAAAACGTATTGATTATTTAAAAAACTTTGGATTTGCAAATGAAATAACTGTGGTTGCTCCTGGGATTAATGCAAAAATGAATGAGGTTCAGGCAGCTTATGGTTTATTACAATTGAAAACTTTTAAAGATCAAATAAAGAGCAGACAGGAAATAACAGCTATCTATCGTGAATTATTAGAAGGAATTGATGGAATAAGTTTTTTGAAAGATATTGAAGGTATAAAACACAATTATGCATATTTCCCGATATTTGTTGATGAAAGTAAATATCACCAAAGCAGAGACGATTTATTTTTTAAACTCGAAAAACAAAATGTTTATAGCAGAAGATACTTTTACCCATTAATTAGCGAATTTCCTCCTTATAGAGGTTTGCCTTCTGCGAAGCCTGCAAATTTACCTGTTGCAGAAAAAATTGCAAAACAGGTTATTTGTCTTCCGATATATCCAAATCTTGCAAATGAAACTGTAGTAAAAATAGTAGATATTATTAAAAATAATTAAGCATGAAGATTGCTATAATGCAACCTTATTTCCTGCCTTACATTGGATATTTTCAACTAATTAAAGCAGTGGATACATTTATTTTTTATGATGATGTTAATTTTATTAATCGCGGATGGATTAATCGCAATAACTTCCTGATTAACGGACAAAAGCGATTGTTAACATTGCCTTGTGAAGGGGCAAGTCAAAACATACTAATCAATCAGATTGAGTTAATATTGGATGAAAAAACAATCTCAAAAATTCTTAAAAGTATCCGTTTTTCTTATAATAAAGCACCTTATTTCCTTGATGTTTTTGCACTTTTTGAAAAGGTTTTAAGATATGAAAATAAAAATCTTGCCAGGTTTACAGCAAATTCGGTGATGAAGTTTTGTAAATATCTTAGTTTGCCAATCAATTTTAAATTTAGTTCCAAAGGACACCCTGAAACCAAAGGCATGGGTAAAGCTGATCGCTTAATTGAAATAACAAAGCGTGAGGGCTTAGATGAATATGTGAACCCTATTGGTGGACAGGAAATCTACACTAAAGATTATTTTAAACAGAATGGTATTGAATTATTATTTTTAGCAACGAATCAAATTGAATATAATCAGTTTAAAAATAATTTTATTCCCTGGCTGTCTATCATTGATGTATTAATGTTCAATTCTGTTGAAGAAACAAATGCATTATTGTCAAAATATAAACTGGTTTGAAATTGATTGTTGATTCTACATATTATCTGAAATTGGCACAAAAAATAGTTAACCATTCATGTTCTTTACAGGAAAACGAAAAGGTGCTTATAGAAGCTATTGATGTTCCTGCTGATTTCCTTGAGATATTGATTCAAGAGGTTTACAAACGAAAAGTTTTTCCGTTTATAAACCTAAAGTCAGATAAATTAGCAAGAGCTATTGGTTTAGGGGCAAACAAAACTTATTACCAGATACAGGCAGATACAGAGTTGTATAATCTAAAGAAAATGAATGCTTTTATTGGGATAAAAAATATTAGTAATGCTTATGAATTATCTGATATCCCACCCCATACTTTAAAGTACTTTAGAAACGAATATTTAAAACCTGTTCATTTTGAGTACCGTAATAATAATCTTAAATGGGTTTATTTGCGTTGGCCTTCTGAAGCTATGGCTCAGCGGGCAAGTATGAGTACAAGAAAATTTATCAATTACTATTTTGAGGCATGTCTTTTTGACTTTTCATTTTTATCTGAAGAATTGAGTATTTTAAAAGATTTAATGAGCAGAACAAAAGAAGTAAGAATTGTTGGACCAGGAAACACGGATTTATCGTTTCGTATTAATGGTATGAGCGTTTATGTTTCAACAGGAGAAATAAATTTGCCGGATGGAGAAATATTCACTGCACCGATTAAAGAGTCAGTGAATGGTGTTGTCACATTTAATGTCCCCTCAATCTATCATGGGAAAGAATTCAGGAATGTACAGTTGGAAATCAGGAATGGTAGAATAATTATTGCATCCTGTGAGGGAAATACCAGTGAACTTATAAAAATTCTGGATACTGATTTTGGTGCCAGGTATTTTGGGGAATTTGCCTTAGGTTTAAATACGGTCATTTCGAATCCCATAAATGAAATCCTTTTTGATGAAAAAATGCATACCTCATTGCATTTAGCAATTGGTAATGCCTATCAAATGGCAGATAATGGAAACAGGTCAGCTATACACTGGGATCTTATTCTTGATCAATCAATCAAAAACGGAGGTGGAGAAATATATTTTGATAATATCTTAATTCGCAAAAATGGATTATTTATTTTACCTGAATTAAAGATTTTAAATTCTGAAAAATGTTGAAATAATGAATATCATTGGAAATAAGGTTTATATACGCGCAATTGAACAAAAAGACTTAAAGAAACTTTTTACTTGGGTAAATGATCCTGAATTGTGGTATCACGTAGGTGGTTGGCATTTCCCTAACTCATATACAAGTATGAGAAATTGGTTTTTGTATATGCATAATGATGAAAGAAATTTACGATTTGTTATTGAGACTTTTAAAGGAGATTTAATTGGGACACTTAATTTAATTGATATTGATTGGAAAAATAACAATTCGTTCACTGGATTATACATTGGAGATAAAAAATTTAGAGGTAAAGGTTATGGCACAGATGCAATCAAAGCAATTCAAAAATATTCATTTAACGAGCTACATTTCCAGAGACTTGGAAGTCATATAATAGAATATAATAACATTGCTCTTGCATTTGTATTGAATAAATGTGGTTGGAAAAAGGAAGGTATTGAACGAAATTGGTTTTTTAGAATGAATCGATATTGGGATAGAATATTAGTTGGGATTACTAGGGATGATTATCTGAAATTTATAAATAAAATCTAATTTTTTAAAATAAAAAAGGAGAACAAAAATGAATATTTTAGGAAAAAAAGTTTTAATAAGAGCAATTGAAGAAGAAGATTTAGAAGTATTACACAAATGGGCAAATGATCCAAATATTTGGTATATGGTTGGAGGTTGGCATTTCCCAGGTTCTATGGCTACTCAAAAAGAATGGTTGAAAAAGATTCAGGGGGATTACCTGAATCAAAGGTTTGTAATTGACACACCCGATCTGGGTGTAATTGGAACTGTTAATTTAGTGGATATTGATTGGAAAAATAATCATGCCTTCACCGGGTTGATTTTAGGTGATAAAGATATTCGAGGAAAAGGATACGGTGTTGATACATTTATGGCAATAGAAAGATATGCTTTTGAAGAGCTACACTTTGAAAGACTTGATGGTACTGTGATTGAATACAATCAGATTGCATTTAATATGATAACTAAAAAATGCGGGTGGAAAGAAGAAGGCAGACAACGAAACTGGTACTTTAGAAAAAACAGATACTGGGATCGAATTGTTGTTGGAATCACTAGAAATGACTATTTTGAATTGATAAAAGAGAATAATTATTGGGAATAATAATAAAATATAAACATGAAAAACAAGAAAGAATACATTCCAGGAATTTTTGAAACTCAAAAATTCGCCCCTTATAAAGATGATTATTATAAAGGGATGAAAATAATAAAAGATTTAAACTATGACTTTGAGGATTTTATTCAATATTTTCCATGTTTTACAGGCCATATGACTTTAGGTAGGTATATTTCATTATACGAAACATACAAAAGTACTTTAGGGCTTGCAGGCCATATTGCAGAAGTTGGAGTTTATAAAGGTGCATCTCTTCTACTATTTTCTAAACTCGTCAAGCTATTTGAACCTATTACTTTAACACAGGTAAATGGTTTTGATTGGTTTCAAGGAAATGATCCAGAAAAAGAAGATCCAAAAATTATTAAAGGAGGTGATACTGAATCCTATGAAAGGCTTATCAGGTTAGTTGAGGCACAAAAGTTAGATAACTTAACTTTTATTCATAAACTTGATGTAACAAAGGACTTAAATGAATTCTTCAACAAGCATAATCATTTACAATTCAAAATTGTATTTTTTGATGCTGGTATGTATAAAGTAGTTAAAAATGCTTTACCATATTTTTGGGAAAGACTCTTGCCTGGTGGTTATTTATTATTGGATCAGTTTAACCACGAAGTAGCTCCTGGTGAGACAAAAGCAATTAAAGAATTATTACCCAATGCCAAAATAAGATCATATCAATTTGGTTGGATGCCGACAGCCTATATCATCAAAGAGTAATGTTCAAATCGAAAGTTTTAGTAACAGGAGGAGCCGGCTATATCGGGTCTGTAATATGTGATAAATTGCTTCAAAAGGATTATGATGTTATTGTATTGGAAAGAAAGGGGTTTAATAAAATTGGATTACATCATCATCTGACAAATCCTAAACTTAAAATAATCGAAGCAGATATTTGTGATTATAAGAGCTATAGTCAGTATTTGAAGCATGTAAATTACGTAATTAATTTAGCTGCTGTTTCAGATGGAAGAGCTGGGGCAAAGAATCCTGAAATAACTTATGAAGTTAACTATATTGCACTTAATAATTTTTTAAAAACCTGTTTGAATTGCGGTGTACAAAGGTTTATTCAGGCATCCACAATTAGTGTTTATGGAAATAAATATAAGCAACCACTTACAGAAGATTTAGCTTTGTATCCGGAAGATGCGTATTCCATTTCTAAGGTAAAAAGCGAAGAAATTATCAGAAATGCTAACACACATGATTTTACAACTTCAATTATACGATCATCATTAGTTTGTGGTTGGTCCCCAAAAATGAGATTTGATTTTATAGTAAATACACTAACTTATAACGCAGTTGCTAAAAACAAAATTACTATTCTTGGAGGAAAGCAAATTAGACCTCAAATACATATTGATGATATTTCTGATTGCTTTATTAAATTTTTAGATGCTCCAACTAGATTGATTGCAGGAGAAATCTTTAATTCCTGCAGTCAAAATCCTTCAATACTGGAAATTGCAGAAACAATTAAAATGATTTTATGTAAGGACCTTAAAATAGAGCTTTTACCATATAGAGATAAAGAGGATTCTTTTATTGTAAATTCAGATAAAATTTTGAAAATTTTGAACATCTCATCAAAAAAAAGCATTTCCAATGCAATAGGAGACATATATGAAGCCTTTAAAAAAGGGCTTTGGAAGATTTCTGAATAATAGTTAATTATATGAATAGTTGAACTACATTATATGTTATTGTAATACAATATAAATTGAAAATTTTTGATAAATGAACATGATACTAAATTATAAAATTAATTAATATAAAATTATTATGAAATGGATAAAAAAAGGGTTAATATATAGACCCAAAAAAAAACATTCATGGATGCAGACACATGCTCAAGTACCTATCGCTGATAAAGTGGATGATAATCGGATAAGAATATATTTTGGAACCAGAGACAATAAAAAAAGAACATTAACTACGTATATTGAAGTGGAAGCAGATAATCCACAAAAGATATTATATGAACATGATAAACCTATTCTACCTTTAGGAGATGTAGGTTGTTTTGATGATAGTGGAGTAATGCCTTCTTGTATTGTAAATCACAATGGAAAAAAGTACTTTTATTATCTAGGATGGAATGCAGGATTAACAGCACGATATAGGGTTGCTGATGGCTTAGGAATAAGTGAAAATAATGGAAAGACTTTCAAAAAATATTCTAGGGGTCCCATTATGGATAGAAATATGATAGATCCAATTTCAACATCAATTCAAAGTATAATAATTGAAAACAACATTTGGAGAGCATGGTATATGTCATATACAGAATGGAAGATAATGAACGGAGTTTCGGAGCCGTTTTACCATATTAAATATGCAGAATCAAATGACGGTATACACTGGTCAGCCAAAAATATTATCTGTATTGACTTTGAGGATGAAAATGAAGGTGGAATATCCGTTCCAAGCGTTATAAAGGATAATGGCTTTTATAAAATGTGGTATTCTGTTAGAAGTGGATCTGATTACAGAAAAAACACGAATAAAAGCTATAGAATTGGTTATGCTGAATCAGTCGATGGTATTAAGTGGATTAGAAAAGATAACGAGGTAGGAATTGACGTTTCAGAAGATGGTTGGGATGTTGAAATGCTTGCTTATCCAAACGTTTACAAATATAAGAATAAATTATACATGTTATATAATGGGAATGGTTTTGGACAAAGTGGATTTGGTTATGCAATTTTAGAATTATAGCAATGAAAATACTTATTTTAAGTGCGTCTCATCCTTATAAAACAGCGGGTGTTATTATCAATGACCTCAATGAGGAATTAGTAAAAAGAGGACATGAGTCTAAATTGATGGTTAAAGCCTATGACAAATACGATAATGAGAATATAATTAATTATTATTCAAAATTTGGGTTTTGTTATAAGCGTAGAATTATTAATAAGTTAAAAAAGATTGGTTTAAAAATAGTACAAACGAGTAGATTTGATGTGGACTTTAGTGTTCAGACACCAAACCAAGCCAGATCATTAGCAAACGTTAAAAGAATTTTAAAAAAAATATGTTTTACCCCAGACTTAATATATGTTTTTTTTACTCAAGAATTTATTTCTTTCAAGGACTTGTACAACTTGCAAAAAATAACAGGAGCTCCTATTTTGTATAATATTCCAGATATGTCTGCCTTTACAGGTCTATGTCATTATTCATGGGATTGTAACAACTATGAGCATGACTGTGGTAATTGTCCGGCAATTTATTCAACTAAGTATATGGATCAGTCATATAAAAACTTAAAATCTAAACTCTTTTATGCCCACAAATTGAATATTTATGGTATGGGAGTTTCTAACTGGATTGTTGATAGAGCTAGAAAAAGTAGTGTCTTTAGAGATAAAAGTATCTTTAAAATTCCATCAACAACAACTAGAAGAAATTTTAGTCCTATTAATACAGAAAAGAAGGCGTTTTTAAGGAAGAAAAATAGTATTGATAAAAATGCTTTTGTCATTGCATTTGGTGCTGTTGCATTGTCGAGTAAGAGAAAAGGGGTAATATATATTATTGAGGCTTTGAATAATATGGACAAAAAATTTATTAGCGACCACAAAATTCAAGTCATTTATAGTGGGAAAGGTAATTTACCGTTGTCTATTGATGGTGTTGAATCCACCTACTTTGGAATGTTGGATTGGGATGGATTAAAAGAGTTTTACCAAATATCAGATTTATTTATTTCAGCTTCACTTCAAGACGTCGGTCCGGGAACAATATTAGAGGCAATGTTGTGTGGGATTCCTGTAGTTTCTTTTGATGTTGGTGTCGCTACGGAGTGGGTAATTTCGGGTGAGACAGGATATCTTACTAAAGAAAGCACTAGAGAAGAATTATTAAAGGGATTGCATTTGATTATTGAAAAGTATAAAGTGGACTCTAATTTTTTTCATGGTAGTTGTGCAAGTTTTGCTAAAAACAAGAATAATTACTCCCTATTTTATGATGCAATAGAAGGTGTCATGAAAAGTATAATGGTAAAGAGTTAATTACATCAGATATTTTGATTCCCTTGTGCACCTCCCTTTTTATTTTGACTTATATTTTATGATTACCTTATAAATTTATAATAAAATTACCTTGTTTCAGTGAAGAACTTTCTTTATTTATTCTTTTATTTATTATTGTTATCACCCATTATTTCGTATTTTGCAGTTGAAGGTACGGGTCGAAATGCTGATTATTATTTTAGAATTGCAACTACCGGAATCGGATTACTATTTTTAATAATTAATTCAAAGAAAATAAAAATCCCAAGATATTTATTTCCTCTAATTTTTTATATAATATATCTTGCAATTTGGGCAACACAAAATGGAGAAATTGAACGAAGGAGTTTATTTAATTATTTTTTTAATAACGTTAATATTCAAATTCTTTTTATTTTAATAATTATAAATAATACTAAATTTGATTCCTTTTTCATTAATAATTCCATAAAAGTAATAAAGTTAACAATAATAATAGCATTTGCAATTAGTTTCATTCAGTTGATTTACGATACTGCTTTTTTTACACCTAAAAAAATTATTGAGGACAATTTAAATGCAAACATTTATCAAGTAAGAAGAACATCTATTTTTGCTTATGTACACCAAACTGCACTTGGTTTATCTTTTTTACCACTTGTTTCAATATTATTAGGCACATATCTTGTTCATGATAAAAAAAATTTTTATCCATTTTTAATTATGGCAGGAATAGTTGCCATTGCCTCTAATACCAGATATATAATAGCGGGTCTATTAATTGTTTTATTTCAAATACTGGTCTCAAGAGGTATAAGTTTAAACAAAAGTATTAAATGGTTTATTTATGTAGGCGTTATTGTTTTTGTAGTATTTCAAGTATTTGAATTTATTGGCTATGATCTTAAAGATTTTTATAATCAAAGACTTTTTGCAGAAGGAAGCTTTAAGAAAACTACACGATATTTAGCCTATGAAATGTTTTTGAAGTTTTTCCCAAAGAGCTGGTTTTGGGGAACAGGTGTACACTTAACTGACGAAATTAAACACGAAATTGGAGGAAGGAGCTCCCAAATTCACCTTGGATATTTATCTCATCTCGTTTCTTACGGTATATTTGGAAGTTTTCTTTATTTTTTTTATTTGTATTTATTTGCTCGTGATTTATATTCCACAGCAAAAAAGACATCATTTTATGGGGCATATTTTGCTTTCCTTATTTTTTTATGGGCAAATATGACTTTGGTTTACTATTCTGTATATACTTATGGACTTATTTTTGCATTTATTTTTAACAAATACTTTAAAGATAACTTTTGGAATAAATCAAAATCAAGTCAAACTTGAATTGCATAAAAAAATTTTTTCGGCGAATAACAATGATTAAATAAAAAACGATTTAATAAAATTTTTTCAAGATAATTCTTTCAAGATTCAAAAACAAATAATGTTCACAGAAAAAACTTTCCTAATCACAGGCGGCACCGGATCCTTCGGCAACGCCGTCCTAAACCGATTTCTCAATTCCGATGAGTTTTCAGAAATCCGGATTTTCAGTCGTGATGAAAAAAAACAAGATGATCTTCGGAAAAAGATTAATAATCCAAAAGTAAAATTCTATATTGGTGATGTAAGAGAATACCGCTCGATAGAGAATGTGATACGAGGGGTTGATTACGTATTTCATGCGGCTGCACTTAAGCAAGTGCCTTCTTGTGAGTTTTTCCCAATTCAAGCAGTAAAAACAAATGTTTTGGGTGCTGAGAATGTACTTGAAGCAGCTATTGCTCATAAAGTAAAACGAGTAGTAATATTAAGTACTGATAAAGCTGTTTATCCAATAAATGCAATGGGATTATCAAAGGCATTAATGGAAAAAGTAATGATAGCACGATCACGTGATTTGAATGGAATTGGAACTGTATTATGTGGTACACGCTATGGAAATGTAATGGCAAGCCGTGGTTCAATTATCCCTCTGTTTGTTGATCAGATAAAAGACGGAAAAGATATTACCATTACTGATCCCAATATGACTCGTTTTATGATGACCTTGGAAGATGCAGTTGATTTGGTGCTTTACGCTTTTGAGCATGGAAAGCCGGGTGATATGTTTGTTCAAAAGTCACCTGCCTCTACTATCAAAACACTTGCAAAAGCACTCCAGGAATTGTACAAGGCGGATAATAAAATTCGGATTATTGGAACCCGTCATGGCGAAAAACTTTATGAAACCCTTGTTAGTAAAGAGGAAATGGTAAAAGCTATCGACATGGGAAATTATTTTCGTATTCCTGCTGATAATCGCGATCTTAATTACGACCAGTACTTTTCAGAAGGAATGGAAGATATTGCTAAAATCAATGATTATCATTCACATAATACCGAACGTCTGGATGTGGAAGAAACTAAAAAGTTGCTGCTGAAGTTAGATTTTATTAGAAAAGATTTAGGAATGGAATGATAGAACGCGAATAACTTTAAAAGACAAAAGATAAAAGTACAAAGATAAAAGTACAAAGATAAAAGTACAAAGA
>JAIOSH010000032.1 GCA_021107685.1 Bacteroidales bacterium
AAAACAAAACTTAAAGAAGATGCTATAAAAGTAATCAAATTATTATATACCCCAGCACCTCAAAATAAATTTTAGCCTGAGGGACTGCATAATTCATAATTAATGCAGGTTAAGTCAAGTAGTAAAAGACAATTGAACTTCATCATAAACTTGCAGCTTAGCATTTCTTCCAAAGATCAAAGCTGAATTATTTTTTATATGCCCGGCAGGAAAATTAAAGCAAACAGGATAATCAAATTCTTTTACAGTTTCAGCAATTATTTCATTTGCAGTTTTCCCAAAAGGAATGGTATTGTCATTCATTTCACTCATGCTTCCAACTATCAATCCTGCAAGGTTTTCCAGTTTTCCCGAACGTTTAAGATTCACCATCATACGATCGATATGATAAAGATATTCATCTAAATCTTCAATGAAAAGAATTTTCCCTTTAGTATGAATATCAGATTTTGAGCCGGATAAGCTATAAAGAATAGAAAGATTTCCACCTATAAAGATGCCTTCAGCTATTCCATTTCTATTTAATGAAGATGCTTTAATAGTATATATTAAGTCCTCGCCGAATAATGCTTTTTTAAGAGTATTAAGAGCCTGGTTATTTATCCCTTTTTCAGGAAAATTTAAAGGCATAGTTGAATGTAGAGTTTCTATTCCGAAGTTTGAATGAATGTGTGAATGTAAAACCGTAACATCACTGTAGCCGGCAATCCATTTAGGTTTTTTTATAAAATTTGAAAAATTCAGCTTGTCAATAATTCTAACAGTACCATAACCTCCCCTTGCAATAATAATTGCTTTAACAGTTTCATCATCAAGCATCTGCTGAAGGTCGCAAGTTCTCTGTTCGTCCGTCCCTGCAAATTGGTTATATTCTTCAAATAAATGTTTCCCTAAAACTACTTCTAATCCCCATTCATGAAATTTTTTTACGGCAGGCTGGATTTTTTTTTCTGATATTTTCCTGGCAGTGGCAACTATTGCTATTTTATCACCTTTATTAATATATTTTGGAGTAATCATTTTTATTTATTCAAATATTTTCTAAAAGTTTATAAAATTCCTGTTTATTTTCAACAGGGGGAATTGTTTGTAACATAATAATCACAAAAATAATATCATTTCTTTATCTTTGCCCAAAAATCAATTTAATAAATTATTACAATTATAATATTAAGATGGGAAACGAAAATCGTAAATTTAAAAGATATACTGTTACATCGGCTTTACCTTATGCTAACGGGCCTCTCCATATCGGACATCTATCAGGCGTTTATGTTCCTGCTGATATATATTGCCGTTATTTGAGATTAAAAGGTGTAGATGTAATATTTATCGGAGGTTCTGATGAACATGGAGTACCCATAACTATTAAAGCTCGTCAGCAAGGAGTTACACCGCAGGCGATAGTTGACAAATATCATAAAATAATAAAGGAATCTTTTAAAAAGTTTGGAATTTCCTTTGATATCTATTCAAGGACATCAACTAAAATTCATCACGAAACTGCAGCCGGTTTTTTCAGGACTTTGTATGAAAAAAATGAATTTATTGAAAAAACATCACTTCAATATTATGATGAAGAAACACAGCATTTTCTCGCTGATCGTTATATAACAGGTACATGCCCTCACTGTGGATACGAAAAAGCTTACGGGGACCAATGTGAAAATTGCGGTACATCGCTCAGCCCTAATGAACTTATTAATCCCAAATCAGTACTTAGCGGAAATGCTCCTGTAAAAAAGGAAACAACCCACTGGTATCTTCCGCTTGATAAATACACACCCTGGCTCACAGAATGGATACTCGAAGGACATAAAAATGACTGGAAAACCAATGTTTACGGGCAATGTAAATCATGGATCAACCATGGACTTCAACCGAGAGCAGTAACACGTGATCTTGATTGGGGAGTTAAAGTTCCTATTAAAGAGGTTACAGGAAAAGTTCTTTATGTTTGGTTCGATGCCCCCATTGGTTATATTTCTGCTACAAAAGAATGGGCACAACAAAATAACAAGGACTGGGAACCATATTGGAAAGATAAAGAAACAAAATTACTTCATTTTATCGGTAAAGACAATATTGTTTTTCATTGTATCATGTTTCCGTCAATGTTAAAAACAGAAGGCACATACATTGTTCCTGATAATGTTCCTGCAAATGAATTTCTGAATCTTGAAGGCAATAAAATTTCCACATCAAGAAACTGGGCAGTATGGTTACATGAATATTTGGAGGAATTTCCGGATAAACAGGATGTGTTAAGATATGTCCTTTGCTCAAATGCACCTGAAACAAAGGATAATGACTTCACATGGAAGGATTTTCAGGCAAAAAACAATAATGAACTCTTAGCTATATACGGAAATTTTGTAAATCGCACTATGGTTTTAACACACAAATTTTTCAATGGCGTAGTACCTGAAATCGGAGAATTAACAGAACTCGACAAAATTGTTTTAAATGAAATAAAAACCTTTCCTGAAAAAATCAGCATAAGCATTGAAAAATACCGTTTCAGGGAAGCTCTAAATGAGATGATGAATCTGGCACGTCTTGGAAATAAATATCTTACCGACACAGAACCCTGGAAAAAAATAAAAACAGATGAACAAAAGGTAAAAACCATCTTAAATATTTCATTGCAAATTTGTGCAAACCTGTCAATAACGGCAAAACCTTTTCTCCCTTTTACAACAGATAAATTAATAAAAATATTAAACATTTCTACATTGAAATGGAAGGATGCAGGAAGGACGGATATTCTATCAGCCGGGCATAATCTAAGCAAACCTTCATTATTATTTGAAAAAATTGAAGATGCTGCTATTGAAAAACAAATTCAAAAGCTTCTTAACACCAAAAAGGAAAACAATGATGAAAAATTAAAAGTTAATCCATCAAAAGAAAATATTAAATTTGATGATTTTACAAAATTAGACATCAGGATAGGAACAATAATTGAAGCTGAAAAAGTGCCAAAAACCAAAAAACTTCTTAAGCTCAAAGTTGATACCGGCATTGATAAACGAACAGTAGTTTCGGGAATAGCAGAATATTATAAACCCGAAGATATTATCGGACAAAAAGTAAGCGTTCTTATAAATCTTACTCCGAGAAAACTTAAAGGCATTGAATCTAACGGAATGATATTAATGGCTGAAAACCATGAAGGAAAGTTGTGCTTTGTTTCTCCGACCGAAAAATTTAGTAATGGAAGTGAAATAAAATAATATTACAAATGCCTTATACATATAAATATCCAAGACTTGCATTAACAGTTGATGCTGTAATTTTCACAAAAAAAGATAATATATTACATGTATTACTCATACAGCGGGACAATCCTCCATTTGAACGAGAATGGGCATTGCCCGGGGGATTTGTAGATATGGACGAAACCCTGGATACTGCTGCAAAGCGTGAATTAGAAGAAGAAACAGGTATAACTGATATTGAATTAATGCAATTATATACTTTTGGTGCTATAAACCGTGACCCGCGTGGGCGAACAGTTTCTGTAGTTTATTATGGGTTTGTTGATTATGATAACTCAAAAATTAAAGCAGGGTCTGATGCACGAAATGTTCAGTGGTTCACTTTAAAAAAATTACCCAGATTAGCTTTTGATCATAAAGATATTTTAGAATTAGCTTTAAAAAAAATTGCTGATATTAGCTTTTAAACCTCAACCTAATTTTACGTAAATCCCTATCAAATACTATCGCATTATTAATGGCATATCGGCTTCGTCTTCCTCCTTGGATCTTTTTTTGTAATATTTTTTTCTGCTGGTTGCAAAATATATCAGTACTGATAAAACCAAAAATCTTGCAGCAAAAGACTCATCAACTTTTTTATCAAGAAGATAAATTGTAATAATTAATACAATTGTTAATATTATTAATATAACTGCAGAAAAACGTGTTAAAATGGTTTTTTCATTAAATCCATCAATAAATATCAAAAATGAAAAAAAGATATAAATTAAGGAAATAATAAAAAATTCGCTTTTATAATTAAATCCTTTAAGCCAATGCATATTTTGAAAAATCAAATAAAATAAAAGAACTGCCCGTAAAAAAAGAATTGCATAAGGTTGAAATCTGGGAAGAGTATTTAAAAATTTTCTCATAAAATTAAAGTTTTGTAAATAACTTCTATTAATTAAATGAATTTTATCATTGCTTTTACAATATTTTCAGCACCTTCAGCTATTTGAAGAATGTTGGCATCAAGCATATAACAGGGAGTTGTAAATATTTTTTTATTTTTATCTGTAACAACTTCACCGTGATATGTTTTAATATGCCTGGCTCCCATTTTTTCAACTGCATCTGCAGTACCTTCATCCTGACCGATAGTTAATTCAATATCTCCAATAACTTTTGCAAGAACAACAGGAGAAATACATAATGCTCCAATTGGTTTATTTAAATCGAACATTGATTTAATTGCATTGGCAACTTCTTCATTCACAATGCAGTCTGTGCCTTTAAAAGCAAAATTGCAAAAATTTTTTGCAACACCAAATCCTCCGGGAAGAATTAAAGCATCAAATTCATCAGCTTTAAATTCGCTTAACGCTTTGATATTGCCTCTTGCGATACGTGCTGATTCTATCAGGACATTCCTGGCTTCAGACATTTCCTCACCTGTTAAATGGTTAATAACGTGATGTTGTTGAATGTCAGGAGCAAAAATTTCATAATCTGCACCATATTTTTTAATAGCTAACATGCTTAAAGTGGCTTCATGGATTTCGGCACCATCATAAACACCACATCCGGAAAGAATTACTGCAAATTTTTTCATGATTTTTTATTAATTAGTTATGTATTAAAATATTTTTACAATAAATCTGTATATCAAAATGTTTTGCGAATTTAGTAATTTTTCTTATTACAATATTTATAAATAAATTTAATTAATTATTTTTGCTTTTGATTATCAATCTTGTTAATTAATTATATAATGAAAACTAAAAAAGAAATTGTCAAGAATTGGCTTCCACGCTATACAGGTACACCTATTGAGGAATTTGGGAAGTATATAATATTAACTAATTTTATTAAATATTTAGAATTATTCGCTCAATGGAATAATGTGAAGATAAAAAATTTGGACAAACCTATGCCAACTGTAACAGCAGATAATATTACTTTAATTAACTTTAATATGGGTAGTGCAAATGCTGCAACTGTAATGGACCTATTAAGTGCAATAAGTCCTAATGCGTGTCTTTTTTTAGGAAAGTGTGGCGGGCTTAAGAAAAAAAATAAATTAGGTGATTTAATATTGCCAATTGCTGCTATCAGGGGTGAAGGTACTTCTAATGATTACTTTCCAAAGGCTGTTCCTGCTTTACCTGCTTTTAACCTTCAAAAAGCTATTTCAACAACAATCAGGGATTATAAAAGAGATTACTGGACAGGTACGGTTTATACTACAAACAGGCGAGTTTGGGAATATGATGAGGATTTTAAGCAATATCTCCGAAAAACAAGAAGCATGGCTATTGACCTTGAAACAGCTACAATATTTATAGTTGGCTTTGCAAATCATATTCCAACAGGAGCTCTTTTATTGGTTTCAGACCAACCAATGATATCCTCAGGAATTAAAACTGATATTAGCGACAAAAAAGTTTCAGAAAAATATGTTGAAGAACATCTGAAAATAGGTATTGATTCATTAAAACAATTAATAAATAATGGATTAACAGTTAAACATTTATATTTTGATTATAATTAATAATCTAATTTTTGCTAATGAATTTTAATCAAGTCATAACAGACCTTAAAAACAAAATTTATTATCCTGTTTATTTTCTATCCGGTGAAGAATCTTTTTTTATTGACGAAATATCAAATTTTATTGAAAATAATGTTTTAAGTGAATCGGAAAAAGAATTTAATCAAACTGTTCTTTATGGCAGGGAAACAAATGTTCCAATGATCATAAGTTATGCAAAACGTTTCCCCATGATGTCAAATTATCAGGTTATTATTGTTAAAGAAGCTCAGGATATTCAAAAGATTGAAGAACTTTTATCGTATATACAAAATCCACTTAAATCGACATTACTTGTTATAATTTATAAATATAAAAAAATTGATAAACGTAAAACATTTGCAAAAACAATTGTCAAAAACGGTGTGTTATTTGAATCTTCAAAACTTTATGATAATCAAATTCCTGACTGGATAAATAATTATTTAAAGCAAAAAGGATATACTATTTCTATAAAGGCAAGTACATTGTTATCTGAATTTCTTGGCACGGATTTAAATAAAATTGTTAATGAAATTACCAAATTAATTATTAATATCCCTGAAAACTCCGAAATTACTGATGTATTAATTGAACAAAACATTGGAATTAGTAAAGATTTCAATATTTTTGAATTACAAAAAGCCATTGGTAAAAAAAATATTTTTAAGGCAAATCAAATTTGTAATTATTTTGTAGCTAACCCTAAAGATAACCCATTAGTAAAAACTATTAGCATTTTATACATTTTTTTCTCTAAATTATTAATTTATCATCAACTAATGGATAAATCAAGAAATAATGTTGCATCAGCACTTTCAATAAAGCCTTTTTTTGTTTATGATTATCAAATTGCAGCAAAAAACTTTTCTTTTGAAAATGTTTCAAATATTATTTCCTGTCTCAGAGAATATGATATGAAAACCAAAGGAGTTGGTAATATTTCAACAAAAGAAGGTGAATTGCTCAAAGAACTTCTCTTTAAAATATTACACTGATATTTTTGCAGTTAATGAGTCCGGTATAAAAAGGTAAAAAAACCTCTTAAGTTTTCATATCAGCCTCATCAGCAATCACCGTAAAATAATTAAATTTTACCATTAACCACCTGTTTTTTACCGATACCTAAATCATACTTGAAAAAAACTTTTTTCAATAATATATTTGTTGAAAAAAAATTATGAAAACTAAATTAGCAGTATTTGATTTTGATGGCACTATTACAAAAAGAGATACCTTTTTAGATTTTATTTTATTTGCTACGGGAAAAAGTAAATTTTCGTTTGGGGTATTTATATTAAGCCCGGTAATTATTGCCTATTTTTTGAATTTAATTACTAATAAAAAATTAAAAGAAATTTTCCTTAGCTATTTTTTTAAAAAATGGAGCAAGGAAGAATTTCTTCATATTGCTGATATATATTCTGAAAAAAGACTGCCGGATCTGATAAAAAATGAGGCTATGAAAAGAATAAACTGGCATAAATGGCGCAAACATGATGTAATTATCATTACTGCCTCTATTAAAAATTGGATAGTAGAATGGTGTAATTTTCACGACATACGATTAATTGCCAATGAGTTGGAATTTAATGGTAATTTTATTACAGGTAAATTATCAACAACTAATTGTTATGGGATTGAAAAAGTAAAAAGATTAACCGAACAAATTGATCTGACAAAATATAAATATATTTTTGCTTATGGCGATGGCAGGGGCGACAAGGAACTGCTTGAATTTGCCGATGAAAAATATTTCAGGAATTTTAAAGAATAAATCTAAAATTTGCAAGTATTTTGTGGATAAGGCTTCATTTCGACTTCGCTCAATGTGCAACGCCTCACTGACATCCTGAGCGTTTACATTGAGCGGAGTCGAAGGGTGCTCATTTTCAAACTAACTTACACTAATTAATAATATCTAACAGATGTAAATTTATATATTTTCAAAAATTCATTATCAGTATTTTCAAGGCCTGCTTTATGTTTTACAATATCTAATTGCTTTTCAACAGTATCAATCGTTTTAATTTTCGGTAAAAGAATAGCTCTTCTATACCTACCATCAGAAACTATAATTCCGAATTTTTCCGGGTCAAGTTCTTCAATATTTTCTATCCTTTCAGGTTCGGAAAGCACATCTACCGATACTTCAATATTATCAAGCTCATCTTCTGTTAATGGTTCAAAACGTGAATCTTTTGTTGCTGATGATATTGCATTATGAATAATTTCTTTATAAAGATTTTTTTCATGGGGTTCAATAGTTCCTATACAACCCCTTAAACTACCGTCAAGATTGTGTAATGATACAAAACAACCCTGTTTATAATCGGATAGTTCTTTTGGAATTTCTTTTTGTCCCAATTTTCTTGTATTACCATGCTTTAGGTAGCTTATTATAGCTTCCATAGCAATTTTTACATAAACTGATTTCGGTTTATACATTATTAATTCTTATTTTACTAATATCAATTTTTGAGTTTCTATAATTTTATTATCAAAAATAAACTGATGAATATAAATATCAGCCGGAAAATTAGAGGCATCCCAATGAATTTCATATTTTCCTTTTGATTGTCTAAAATTAATAAAAGTTTCTATTTCTTTTCCGTATAGATTAAATATTTTTTGTATAAGCTTACCCGGATATGGAATGTTATAGATAAAAGTTGTTGTTAGCTTAAAAGGATTAGGGTTAATAGAAACAGAAATATTGTTTAATATATTTGTTTTTTTTATATTTGTTATTTCATCCCATGTTCCTGTTGTAATATCATATTTCCAGAAATCGTCAGTAGGTTCTTTATATTCTGTTATTCCGCCAAAAAGATAAACATAAGCATTTGAATAAGCTGCTGCTGATTGAAAAACAGCAGGTCCATCTTCCATTTGGATCCAGGTATTATTTATTATATCAAATTCATAGCAAGAGGAAAGAATATTTTGAAAATTATTTATCCCACCATGAAACCAAATTATATTATTATATGAAGCTGTTGAATGATGCCTGAAAACATAAGAAGTATAGCCCAAAGGAATTACATTTTCCCAGTTATTTAAAGGAATTGAAAAATACCAGACACCATTGGCAAGGGTTTCTGTACGTCCTCCTATTACAAACATTTTATCATTAATAATTTCAGCACTATGTCCAAAATGATCTCCACCTGAACACTTTTTTTTCTCCTGCCAAATTCTTGTAGGCGGATCATACAACCAAATATCATCAAGTGGAATTCCATTGTGATCTAATCCACCAAAAACAAGAAGGCCTTCAGATATTGGAACTGTAGTATGATATTTTCGCGGAACGGGCTGTATGCCTAAAGAAGCGAATTGTTCCCATGTGTCTGCAACCGGATTGTATTGCCAGATATCTTCCAATATCCCATTTTGTCCTTCTCCATAAAATATATACATTTTATATTGATAAACAACAACACTATGGGCTTGTCGTGGAGGTGGTTTATTACAAGGGTTTTTTAATTCCCACTTACCAAGACATTCGGAATATGTCCATAAATCGTTTAATACAATATTATTTGCTGTAATTCCCCCGAAAAGATATAATATATCATTGATTTCTACTAATGAATGTCCATATCTCGGAGAAGGATTTTCTTTTGGTGTTTGTGCATATAAAATTGTATTAGCAAAAAACATTAGGATGATAAAAAATATAGTAATTTTTTTCATTTTTTATTGTTTTAAATTAATTGTTACATATAATGCAGCTTGCAGGATTTTATTAGCAATTATCAAATTAACACTCAAAGATAAATAAAAAATTTAATAAATACCAAAAAATATTTAAATTTGTAAAATGAAACTCAAAATATTATTAGTATTTTTTTTATTCAGCTTGTTTAATAATGTTTTTCCGCAGGTTGAAGATTCTACAGTATTTACTCCAATGATATACGCAGGATATAGTTATCAAATTCCCGGAGGTAATCTTTCAGAACTTTTTGGTAATAATTCAAATATTGGATTTGGTTTCCAAATAAAGACCAAAAAAAACTGGATATTTGGAATAGATTATAATTATTTATTCGGAAATAATGTTAAAAATGAAAATTCATTACTAAGCAACATAACAACCAGCAATGGATATATAATTGACGGAAACGGAATATATGCTGAAATTAACATTTATGAAAGGGGTTTTTTAACATCATTAAAATTTGGTAAAGTATTTTCTCTTTTCGGACCTAACCCGAACTCAGGTATTATATTTATAAGCAGTGCCGGTTTTTTACAATATAAAATCAGGATAGATAATATTGATAATACCGCACCCCAATTAAAAGATGATTATAAAAAAGGCTATGACAGGCTTACAAATGGTTTTGCAATTAGTGAATTTATCGGTTATTTATACTTAGGCAAAAACCGGTTACTTAATTTTTTTGCAGGATTTGAATTTACGCAAGCCTGGACACAGAGCAGAAGAGACATAAATTTTAATACACGAAAACCTGATGACCCTTTAAAACATTTTGATACTCTTTCAGGTATTAAAGTCGGCTGGATAATTCCTTTTAACAGACGAACATCCAATAATACTTTTTATTATTGATTTGCATAGAGTTTGGGATTTACGTTTTATAAATTTTACTAATAAAAACTATTCAAAACTGTCATTTCGAGCGGAGCGAGAAATCTCACCCCCTGTCATACAGACTGATGGAGATTTCTCCCTTAGGTCGAAATGACAAAAAACAACGTTTCCGTTCAGGTATTAATTAATTCAATTAATGCATCCACAGCATTTTGTTCTTCAATGTTCCTTCTAATAATTTGCTTTCCTTTATATAATGTAATTTTCCCGGGACCTGATCCGACATAGCCATAATCAGCATCAGCCATTTCGCCAGGGCCATTAACAATGCAGCCCATTATTCCAATTTTTAATCCTTTTAAATGTTGTGTCCTGCTTTTTATTTTTTTTAATGTTTCCTGAATATTAAATAATGTTCTGCCACAAGACGGACATGCAATATATTCAGTTTTGGTAATTCTTGCCCCTGTTGCCTGTAAAATTCCAAAAGCAGTTTGATTAATAAATTCCAGATTTATCTTATTGTCAGTTTCTATCCATATACCATCACCAAACCCGTCAATTAATAAAGCTGAAAGATCAATAGAACTGTATATTAAAAATTCTTCAGTATTTGTATTTTTATAATTTCTTTTAATAATGACAGGCACATTACAATTTTTATCAATCAGTTCAAAAAATATTTTTCTTTGTTCGTAAATTCCATTATTGTTTCCTGATTCTATAACCAAAACAACAGTTTTATCTTTTTTTATTTTTTCTATATATAAAGATAATCTCTTTAATGTCTTTACAGATACGAAATTTATTTTATCAGATTTATTATTTGTACAGAAATAATCTTCAATTTTAAATAAAGGATAAATATTCTTACTATCTTTATTCCAAAACTGATAATTCCGGATAAATGACAAATCAGGATGAATAGAAAATATTTTGTCTTTTCCGATATAAATAAAATCAGCAACCGATTCGGGTTTTGTAAATTTATCTGTTGCTAAGAGCTTATTCTGTATATCTTTATTAATATTACAAATTACTATAGGAACATTATTTCCGCCAATATTTTTAACAGGATTAGTTTTTCTTCTATAATATTCAAATGGGTTAGCCGGAAATTTTTTATTGAATATTGATTCAGTATTATAGTGTTGTAAATCTTTATTAATATACCGACTGATAATTATTTTTGCAACAGGAATTTCAAATTCAGGTTCTTCTGTTAAAGATACACGTATAGTATCACCAATTCCATCTTCAAGTAAAGTACCTATTCCGGCAGCGGATTTTATTCTTCCGTCTTCGCTATCACCGGCTTCGGTTACACCAAGATGTATGGGATAATTCATTTCTTCATTCATCATTTTATTAACAAGTAAACGGTTTGTCTGTACCATAACTTTAACATTACTTGCTTTCATTGAAAGTACAATATCATAATAATTGAAATCTTCACAAATACGGACAAATTCCATTGCTGATTCAACCATTCCTAATGGTGTATCACCATAACGG
>JAIOSH010000084.1 GCA_021107685.1 Bacteroidales bacterium
GATAAGGCACTTAATTCAAAAGCTACCACTATTATTATCAACAAAAAAGTTAAATGTCCCGATGGTAAGGCATTGCTTATCTCTAATGACCCTTTTAAGGATTATGTCTCTCTGGTAAAAAAATTCAGACCATTTGAAAGAAGTAATACTATGATTAGTAATACTGCTGAAATTGGAAAAGGAACTATAATTCAACCCGGAGCATTTATTGGTAATCATGTAAAAGTTGGAAAAAATTGCCTTATCCATGCAAATGTTAGCATATACGATCATTGTATTATTGGGGATAATGTTATAATACATTCTAATAGTGTTATAGGGGCAGATGCTTTTTATTTTCAAAAAAGACCTGAAGGAACATTAAAATTTGAATCCTGCGGAAGGGTAATAATAAAAGATAATGTTGAAATTGGAGCACTTTGTTCTATTGATAAAGGCGTTTCAGGAGATACTATTATTGGTGAATACACTAAATTGGATAATCATATCCAGATTGGACATGATACGGTTATCGGAAAAAATTGCCTGTTTGCTTCTGCTGTCATAATTGCAGGTGTTAGTAAAATTGAAGACGATGTTATATTGTGGGGACAAGTAGCAATAAATAAAAATTTAACAATTGGTAAAGGGGCGGTTGTTTTAGCTACATCTTCAGTTGGTAAAGATCTGGAAAGTAATAAAGTATATTTCGGCTCACCAGCAGTGGAAGCAAGAAAGAAATGGAAGGAAATAGCATTAATAAAGAAGCTGCCTGAAATATATAAGAAATTATAATAAATGCCTAAAAGGTAATAATATCCTCTCAAAAAATTTCTGAATTAATGGTCTCTGTTTCCATTTTTCATAGTCAAATCTTTCACTGTTTTGTATAGTTCCTAAAATATGTTTATCCAATTGCTTAATTATACTTTTATTTTCACCAACTAAGGCAATTTCATGCTGATACCTGAAACTTCGGTAATCAAAATTTGAAGAACTTATTGAAAATACATCTTTATCAATCAGTAAAATTTTTGCATGCAAATTATGAGGAGTATAAAATAAAAAATTAATATTATGTTTATAAAGTTGTCCTAAGTATCTATTTCTAAGAATATCAATTAATCCAATATCTGAATGTTTTGGGATAATAACTTTAACATTAACACCTCTTTTAGCTGCATCCGATAATGCTTTCCTCATAAAAAAACCAGGTAAAAAATATGGTGTTTCAATTACAATTTGAGTATTAGCACATTTGATTAACCGGATATATTTTTTTCTTATACGTTGCCTTGTAAGAGATGGAACATCTTGTACAATTTCACAATTATTATGTTTAATTTTCCTTGAATAACCAACCCTGTCAAATACATATTTATTGTAAATCTTATAATCTCGTAAAAATATTTTTTTTAATGATAAAGAAATATCAGAATCTATTCTTAACACTGACTCTCTCCAGTTTATAGAATAATCTGTCAGATTTGTCGACCCAATATAGGAAATATAATCATCGACAATTAATATTTTTCTATGATTTCGCCTGTGATTTTTTGTAAAAAAATCCCAAAATAATTTTATCTTTTTAAAATATCGTACCTCTCCCTTATTTTTTATTAAATCTGCAAAAAAATTCGAAGGTAATGATGTCCCCCATGAATCAAGCAAAAGTTTTACTTCTATACCTTCCTTACTTTTTTTTGTAATAACATCTCTAAATTTTATACCAATTGAATCATTATTAAATCTGTATGTTTCTAAATAAATGTATTTTTTTGCGTTTTCAATGTCATTAAGCATTGAATTATAGTATTTAAGGGGGTCATCAAATAGCTTAAAATTAGAACTTTGTGTCATTAGTTTATTCTGTCGATTTTGATTTAAATTCGGTTTATAAAATTATAAAAAAATTTGATTTATCTGTTACAAATTGATTTAAATGAACAATATTTGCAATTATCAATTATATCAGTCTGCCGGAAAGCAATATTAATATCAAAAATTGTTTCTAATAATTGTTTTATAACATTTTCAAATTCAAGGAAACTAGGTTCATCAATATGGGTTGAACCGTTTAAAGCAACTTTCATAAAACCATTGCTTAAATTTCTAAAAGTTATTATTCCTGCTTCTATGTATTGACTATTGATTTGTTGATTTTTGTAAAATAAATAAGCATACATTAATAATTGAAAACTTTTTGCAAGTTGACTGTCATCCATCAGCTTTTCCCATTCTTTAACATTCAATTCTTTTGTTTCAACACGTCCTGTTTTATAATCAATAATTCTTAAAGTATTTCCAACAGTATCAATACGGTCGGTAGTACCTTTTAATTTAATAGTATTATATTCTCCCGAAGTATTGATCTTTATTAAAGATTCGAATTTTTCTTCAAGATAATTTACAATTATTGTATTCCCTTTTTTTTGATTTTCTGTAATAAATTTAATCTCTTCTTTTAGAAAATTTTTTATAAAATTATTTGCAACATTAACTATCAAAAGGTTTTTCCCATAATTTACATCACTATTTTTATAATGCTTAATAAAAGATCCATGTGTCAAATCCTTTACCATTGGTATCATTTTTTTTACAATATCAACATTTAAAGCAGTATTTAAATATGGTTTGTATAAAGTAAACATTACATCGTGAATTACAGTACCAAGTGTTGCTGCATCAATAGTTTCTTCAACTTCTTCCACTTCGCCCAAACCAATAATTTCCTTAAAGTAAAATTGTAATGAACAGTTTCTGTATGAATTTAATGAACTTGGCGACAAACCGGACATAGCTTTCTGCTTCAGCTTCTCAATAATATTATTTGTTTTGGGAATTTCAATATTATAATTATTTTTATCCTTAACAGGCGGAACACTTAATAGTTTTTCCTCAATATTGATTTTTGGATTATATTTTGGCAATTCATTTATTATTTGGGTTATAAACCTGCTTTTATCACCTCCGCCTAAGTCATTGGCTTCGGTATTATATAGCAAATAAATATTTTTACTCCTTTGCAGCAACCTGTAAAAATGATATGCAAAAACTGCATTTTTTTCTTTATATGCAGGGAGATTAAATTCTCGTTTAATATCGTAAGGAATAAAAGAATTAGGATTTTTGCCCGAAGGTATCAGGTCTTCATTAACAGATAACATAATTACATTTTTAAAATCAAGTGTACGTGTTTCCAACATACCCATAATTTGTATTCCTTTTAAAGGTTCACCGTAAAAAGGAATGGTTGAAATATTAATTACCTGATTAAAAATGCTATGAAAAGTTTTTATATTATTTATAAAATTAAAATCCGAAAGCAGTGTTTTTATACGTTTAATAATTTTCGCAAAACTGTATAAGTATTCAAGCTCAATTTTATAATCATTATAATTCTGCTTTATTTCAGAATTTGCACCCAGTCCAATAAAAATATTACGAAGTTGTTCAATAAGGAATGTAAAATTTTCTAAAGCAATCAAAGGTTGTTGTTTCCAATCCGTAAATAATGACTTAATAATATTTGAATGATTATCTCCAAAATTCAAGTATTTCATTATTAATTCATCAATAGTAAATAATATCTTGTTTGAAGATTTAATTTCCAGGATAGAATTATTCAATAAAAATGAGGAGTTATCTTTTGAAGTAAATTCAGATAATTTTTGGATATACGGATGATTTAATATTTTTAAAACATCTTTATAATAAAATTTGAACTTTTTGAATTTTTGAATTTTATTAAATTTTTCGGCATTTTCCTGTAAAGTAAATATAGAATCAAAAAGATCGTAAAGAGGTGTTAATTTCAATGGAAATCCCATTGTAACATTAAATTCATTAATATTTTCAGGAATTGAATTTAATACGGGTGTCAAAAGGTTTTCATCAGCAAGGACAACTGCAGTCTCCTGTTGATCATCAGTATCCAAATTTAAAAGGATTTCCCCATTTACTTTTGCCTGACCAATATTTTGCGGAACACCTATTACAGTAATATTTTTATTATCATTTGCAAAATTGTCTTCTTTCCATTTTATATCGGTTTGTTTCCATGTTTTAAAATATTTTCTTAAAAACCAGCCTGCTTCCTGTTGAATATTTTTAAGATAATATTCATCTGCATCCCATAATATTTCTGCCTTATCATTATCTATTAAATATTTTATTATTTTTTCTTCGGCTTTTGTTAAAGCATTAAAACCAATAAAAATAATTTTATTCCA
>JAIOSH010000055.1 GCA_021107685.1 Bacteroidales bacterium
ATCGGATTTAAGGTTAATTTTTTTTTGATATTTTACATATCCAATATGAGAAAATATAATAGTATATTTACCCTGATTTAAACCCTCAAAATGATAATACCCTTTTAAATCAGTAAGTGTTCCTTTTTTTTCAGGTTCAATAATAATTTCAACATTTGAAACAGGTTCTTTGGTATTTAAATCATAAACACAACCAAATATTTTTGCATTATCCTGTGCAAATAAATTTATTGAGGTAAATAAAGAGATAAAAAATGTAATAAATATTAATTTATTCATTATTTCATAAGAACTGACAAACTTTTTATCATCAAGCAATCTGAAAATTTCCTGATTTGATATCATTTATCATTTTTGTTATCTGTGAGTAGAAATCGTTATAGGCTTTCCATTCAATATAATCATCCCATTCATTAAAATTTTCTTTTTGTTTAATATTCTTTTCAAATTCTTTCAAGGATATATTATATTTTTTTTGTACATTAAAATTTTATCATACAATTGTCTTTGCTCTGCACTATAAGAAAGCAACATCCAATCGGCTACACGCAGTTTGTCAATAATCAGCATATTGTAATTATTTTAATTTATTCTCATATTCTTCACGATTCAATAAAATTTCATAATTACAAACCGGACAAAAAACAGAGTATCTGATTTTGTAAGGAATAACAGGTAAAAAGAACAATGTAAACCAATAGGTTGTTTTTTTTAATATCCATTGGCTATTATTATTACAATGTAAACAATGGTTATACGAACTTAACTTATTTTCTTTCTTTGTTTGTTGCCCAAAACCAAATATTATAAACATATTTTTATTTTAAAACTTTTGTAACTAATTCGGCAGCTTCCTGTAAATAAATTACAGAATGGACTTTCAAGCCTGAATTATTAATCAGTTCTTTACCTTTTTCAGCATTTGTACCTTGTAATCTGACAATAATCGGTATATCAATTTTATCAATATTTTTATAAGCATCAATTAAACCTTGAGCAACATAGTCGCATCTGACAATTCCCCCGTAAATATTTATAAGTACTGCTTTTACATTATTATCTTTCAAAATAATTCGCAAGCCTTCTTCAACTCTTTTAGTATTTGCCGAACCGCCGACATCAAGGAAATTAGCAGGGTTTCCACCTGATAATTTGATAATATCCATAGTAGCCATAGCTAATCCTGCGCCATTTACCATACATCCTACATTTCCATTGAGCTTTACATAATTCAGATCAAAACGACTTGCTTCAACCTCAATAGGGTCTTCTTCATTCAAATCACGCATAGCTTGTATATCAGGATGACGGAATAAAGCATTATTATCAATTACTACTTTTGCATCTGCTGCATAAACTTTATTATCAGAAGTTTTAATAGCCGGATTAATTTCAAATAAAGAAGCATCAGACTCAATATATGCCTTGTATAAGGCATTAATAAACTTATACATTGATTTAAATGCTTCTCCGCTTAAACCGAGGTTAAATGCAATTTTTCTACTTTGAAAGCCTTGTAATCCTATTTTCGGGTCAATTTCTTCTGTAAAAATCTCTTCCGGTGTTTCTGCAGCTACTTTCTCAATATTCATACCTCCACGAGGCGAATACATAAACATATTACAAGATTTTCGTCTATTAAGCAAAATACTAATATAATACTCTAAAGTTTCCGATTCTCCTTTATAGTAAATATTTTGCTCAATTAAAACCTGCCTAACTTTTTTCCCTTTTGCACTTGTCTGAGGTGTAATTAATTGCATTCCTATTATCTGCTCGGCATAAGATTTAACTTCATCCAATGATTTGGCAATTTTCACACCACCACCCTTGCCTCTGCCTCCTGCATGGATTTGTGCTTTTACAGCCCATTTATCTGTCCCTGTAAGCTTTTGTATTTCTTTTGCAGCATCAACAGCTTTTTCAGGTGTATTGGCTACAATGCCTTCAGGAACAGGAACTCCATATTTTTTTAATATTAATTTCCCCTGATATTCATGTAAATTCATTATAAATATTATTAATAATTTGAGGTCAAAATTATTACTTTTATTAATATCTATTTCAGGTTAGATTAAATAAATTTATTAATTTCTATGTTTATTTTTTAATAAACCTCCCCTTTGCCATTATTTTATCATTCTCAAATAGTGCTATTAAATATATGCCTGTGCTGAATGTTGAAACATCTGTTTCTATCTCATCTCCTTTAACATCCTTTAAAGATATTTCCCTTAATTGTCTGCCAAAGATATCGTAAATGCACAAAACAGAATTTTTATAATAGCGATAATTATAATGCCTGCTCGTGAAGGTTCCAAAATGACACTCCTCTGCCGTAAACTCAGGCAGGCGAACAGTTATTTTGTCTTTTGCAGGATTAGGGAATATATTCAATATACCTGATTGTTCTGCTTCTTTTTCTGTGCAGGGTTCATCAGCATTAATTTTGGATGATTTTAGCAAATCAGGTATAATTATCGGCTCTTCATAATCAAGTAATCCTGCTGCAATAAGAATATTACGGGCATAAGCACCGGGAAAACGGCTGTTGTTTTGGGCCAGTGTTTCCAATATTACTACCTGTATGCTGTCAATGGCAATAATGCCGGTTGAATCACTTTGCAATTCCTCAAGCAAACCGAACAGTATAAGATATGCCTGATGATCTGATTGCTGATCATTTGTCAGCTCAAATGATGAGTTTATGTTGTTTAATAAGGAATTCATTGCATCCGTATTATGCTCATGCAGGTATAAAAATGCCAGGCGGTATTTTGCAAACAGGTCATTTTCGTTTGTCAGCAAAGTAATAAGGCTGTCGGAAGATAACTGTGGATTAAGTGTATCCTTGCGGAAATGCTGGTAAAGAGAATTGAAATGCATAGCGCGTTTTTGTTTCCATCGTGACAATTGTGATTCAATGGATTCTTTTGCTCCTGTTATGTTAAGTCCCTGCAAAATCTGGTTTTTCATATAATCGGGCATAGGGTCGAAACGTTCATTAATTGCATTCATCACTTCTTTGTCTGCAATATTACTATTAAATTCTGTTATACCATCGCGGTCATGTCCGGTACCTCCGCCACCTTCAAGCTTAGACGGACAGGCTCCTTCTTTTGTGTAAGTAACATATAGACTGGAAGCAGATTTATGCATAGTTTTAAATGAATAATAAGAATCGGGGTCAATTTTTTCTAAAGTCTGATTTTCGCTATGATATACATACTCAATAAACCCGCAATTTTCGCTATTGTAAAAATTATATTCCAGTCCTGCAAAATTTTGTGTAAAAGTATTTCCGGCGGGCAGTGTGTCATTCAGCCCTTGGCATCCCTGGTTGCGAGCTATTCCCTGGTTTTCCAATGCTTCTTCTGTGTTGACCAGGATGTCCGTTGTATTATTTTCATAATCGTTACACTCTATGCACAGTCCAAGACTTCCGTCGCTGCTGCGGTTCCAACCGTAGGCTATGGTACCATACTGCAGGTTTTCAAACGTGTTGTTATAAATCTGGTTCCAGTTGTCGCCGGAATTGTTTACATACAAGCCTATTTCTCCGGGTTCTGCAAACAAAGGTCCTGTAAATTCATTTGTTTCTACATGGTATCCTGTAGCTTCGTTCAGGTATAAACCGTATTGTCCTTTGGAAAACAATACAGCAGCAGGCAGAAAAAATTTATTTGATGTAAGCCTTGCACCGTCAATACCGCTTATATAAATACCTCTGTCAGTATAGCCAAAAGTAGAATGTCTAATATCAACATAGTATTCAGTACCATTATCAGTGGCATAAACCCCGTAATACAAATTTTTAAACAGGTTGTTTTCCCATTCGGTACACGGATTTGAGCCGCTTGTACATTTTCCGTCTAACTTAATATAGGAATTATGGCTATAAATCCCGCTGCCGTAATCATCATTGCCGGTATCATTAGTAAAATCACAACTTGTTATTTGTACTCCGTCCATGCCTGTTATTTCCATAAAATATTCAGGTTCTTCGCTTCCTATGTATTCTTCATCTGTTTTAAACCCGCAATCATTAAAAGTGCTTACACTGTGATAGGCATAAGAATAAAATTTTACGGCAATTTTATTGTTGATAAAATGCGCATCTGTTGCCTGTATAATACCACCTGTATATCCCTGTATAAAACCTCCTGTCTCCTCCGGGTCAGGGCGATTGGTGTAAATGCCCATTTTTGAGTTTTCAATAGTTCCGTTATTAATAATTTTCACCCAGCCTTGTTCAGTTACCAACTGGGGCTGATTGGAGTTACCCCAGACTTCTATGCCTTGCCACATATCACCGCAGGCATCGGTTATTATACCACCATCAATAAATAGCTTTCCACCACGTTTCACAATAAATTTGTTATTATCAGCTACTTTAACAAGATTTTTAACGGTTAAAGTACAGTTAGGCTCAATAATAATATCATTAGTAATAAACTGGGGAGCGTACCAAATTAAATCTTCTGTAATAGAAATAGACTCGGGATTACTTTGACAAGGTATTGGTGATTCCCATAAACCCCTGCCATAAGTGGCGGCTCTGATAAAACCTTTGTTATAATTGATTTCCAGCCATCTAACATTAACATTTGGTAAACCATCCATAAATGGTTCCCATTGTGTCATAGTCTCATTCCTGTAATAAACGCCCACATCTGTTCCAATATATACAGCATCATTACTTCCATTTTCGTATATTATACAATTCACAGGTATATTTGGTAATCCTTCTCCATAATCGTACCATGTATTACCTCCATCTGTTGACATTTTAACCTTGTGAGTCTCATAATAACCACTATAACATGCCCAGATATGGTCAGGGTTATAGCTGCTTACAGCAACATCCTTTATATAATAATGATTTGCAGGATCGGGTGTAATATCTGTCCAGTCATTCTCATTTAATCCTCCACCACTTGTTGTTTTTAAAAGTAATGTTTCATCATAAGCTGTTAACCATGAACCAATATTGACATTACTTAAATAGATATAATCAGGATCAGAGGGTGCAATCTCCATTCCGGATATTATCTGGTAATCACTCTGTTGTGGAAAATGAGTCGGGAAATCGGAAATTTTTGTCCAATCACTATTGGTGCATGTTGGTGCATTTATAGTTTTCCAAACATCCTGTCTGCCTTGATAAAGAATATGGGAATTAGCCGGGTCCATAATCAGTGCCGCACCAAACAATGCCGGTCCTGAGGTTGGACCGATGTTTCCGCTCCAGGAAGGAGCATTACAATCATTTGAGCTTCTATGTATTGATCCGTTTATGGTAACAGGATCAGTAGCATACATTAAATTAATATCATAATAATCCATTAAACATTCAAAACCATCACTATCAAATTCCCATGACCAACTTTGATCTTTATAATAGTTTACTCCACAATCCTGATGTCCTGTTAAGATTTGATCAGGATCAATAAAACTGCTACACATATTAAACATAGTCGCTACTCCTAATCTATTATTTAGTTCAGTAGTAACATTAGTAGAAAAATTCTTTTTCCATAATGCTCCGTCAGTGCCCATAAATAGTTCATTATCATTCCATGGCGAGAATATAAATTCATGAAAGTCCCAATGTGCCCCATAAGTACCTTGATGACTCCAGTTTAA